>NZ_JBRIKK010000004.1:0-146975 GCF_052976705.1 Staphylococcus sp. MSU001 | reverse complement strand
TTGTCCCAGCCCCCAACCTTAGCGAATCATATCATTTATATTTTTTAAATTCGTTTAAAATAATTGACACATATTAAATATCTAACGCTTCAAGTCTTTCTCTAATAATTAATCTTAAAATTGGATCAAAGTTAATCGAGGGCGTAATGTGTAATTGACTATGCAATGTCATTTCACCTAAAAGACGTTTTACTTTATTCACTAATCTACCATCAAATAAAAATAATGGGACAATGACTAACTCGTCATATTGCTCTGAGATTTTATCTAAATCATTTTTAAATGCTAATGTCCCATATAAAGCTCTTGCATAAACAGGATGATGACTATCAAGCGTTTTAACAAATGCTTTTAATTCATCATGTGCTTTCGTAAAACGTCCACTTCCATTTCCATGGGCAATTACTATAGTTGCTTGGGTTGAATCTTCACCGACTTTTTCATCAGCAATTCTATTTTCTACTAATGTTTTCATATATGGATGTGTACCAAGAGGCGCACTCATTTTACTATCCATTTGTGGATATCGAGCTTTCATCTCTTTAAGTATTTGTGGAATATCACTGACATAATGCATTGCACTAAAAATGAGTAAAGGTACAATACGAAATTTTGTAATTCCTTGCTTAATCATCTTCTCCATTATGATTTCAAGATTTTGTGTTTCACTTTCTAAAAAAGCTAACTCATAATAATATTGCTCATCTTTTAATAGAGTTCCGATAAATTCTTCTAAAGCTTCATTCTGATTTCCTTTTCTCATACCATGAGCGACTAGAATATTACCTATCATAATTATCCCACCCTTTTGTATTATCATTATTACGAATAATTAAATCACATTTATGTACCAATGTATATTGTAGTATCTTAAATAAATGTACTATCATAGTTTTCAAAAATTTTATTTTTTAAATTATAAGTTATATAATAAAATTCGTTGAGAGTTTATAAATATAATCATGCCAATTGTATATATATTTACTACATAATTACATTTTTAAATATCTCAAATAATTCATATTTAGAGAGGATTTCATTTATGAAAAAATTGATTACTCTTATTGTCATGATATCTTTTGTTTTAGCGAGCTGTGGGGGTACCTCAAGTACTGACAAAGACACCCTCAATGTTGAAATACCTTTGAAAACTAAATCAATTGCACCTTACGAAACTGATATCCCAGTTAAAACAGGTGCCTTGGAATCGCTTTTTAAAATGTCGAAAAATGGTAAAGTTAAACCTTTATTAGTCAAAAAATATCATCAAGTATCTGACAATCAACTAGAACTCACATTAAAAGATAATATTAAATTTCAAAACGGTCATCATTTAACAGGCGAAGCTGTAAAACGCAGTCTTGAAGAGGGAATGAAAAAAAGTGATTTGTTAAAAGGATCACTTCCTATCAAATCAATCAACGCTCATGGACAAAAAGTCACAATCAATACTAAAGAACCTTATCCAGAATTAAAGTCTGAACTCGCAAGCCCATTTGCTGCTATATACGACACAAAAGCTAAAAACAAAGTAACTGATCAACCTGTTGGTACGGGTCCTTATCAAATTGACAGTTATAAACGTTCGCAAAAAATCGTATTAAAACAATTCAAAGACTACTGGCAAGGTACGCCAAAATTAAAAAGAATTAATGTCACTTATCATGAAGATGGTAATACTCGTGTTGATCACTTATTAGCAGGCAAATCAGATTTGACTACTGATGTTCCAATTGAACGCGTTGATGATGTAAAAAAATCTAACAAAGCAAAGATTCAAAGTACATCAGGCTTTAGAACGCATTTAATGTTATACAATCATGATAGTAAAAAAGTTAATAAAAAAGTAAGAGAAGCACTAGATATGATTATCAATCGAAAAGACATTGCTAAAAATGTTTCTAAAAATTATGCTGATCCTGCATCAGGTCCTTTCAACCATCGATTAAAATCATTAGAAAAAGAAGAAATTCAATCACAAGACATCAAGCGTGCAAAGGAACTTTTAGCTAAAGAAGGTTATTCCAAATCGCATCCTCTTAAATTAAATATGGTCACATACGATGGCCGACCAGAATTGCCTAAAATTGGACAGGTGATACAATCAGAAGCTAAAAAAGCAAATGTTGATATACAATTACGCAATGTAGATGATATCGAAGGTTATCTCCAAAACAAACAGGCTTGGGATGTTTCAATGTATAGTTATTTAAGTGTGCCACGTGGTGATACAGGTTATTTCTTTAACACTGCATACTTACCTGAAGGTGCATTAAATAAAGGTAATTATAGTAATTCTAAAGTCACTCAGTTAATTAAAAAATTAAATACTACTTTCGGTGACAAACAACGTGCTCAAGTGACTAATGAAATACTAAATGAATCTAAAAAAGATGTTCCTAACAGCTATATCACTTACAACTCTCAAATAGATGGTGTGAATAATAATGTAAGACATTTTAATGTTACACCAGAATCTATCTATTTAATTGATTATAAATTAAGTAAAAAAGAATAATAATTGATACGAGCCTTGGACAAAAATATGTCCAAGGCTTTCTTAAAGTATGCTCAGTCAATGACTGAAATAAAAATGTAATTATTCATTTTTGAACTCTAGTATAGAGTTCAAAATATAGATTGTTATCAAGTATTGTACAAATAATACAATTAGGGTCACTAAGACATTAGAATTCTATTTCATTAAGTTATCATTCTAGAACACAAAAATATTTCTAAAATGGCGGTCGGCCCAAAATGTCCTCATTAAATTGTTCTGGTATTAAAATTTTACGCATTATGACTCCTAAATCACCATCATCATTTTCATGTTTAGCGTATATTTCATAACCCCGCTTTTCATAAATGTTTAATAACCAAGGGTGCAAACGTGCTGATGTTCCTAAGGTTACCGCAGCAGCTTTTAAAGTATCGCGTAAAAAGGTCTCCTCTACATATTTTAAAAGTTGACTCCCATACCCTTGTCCATCATATGTTGGTCGTGTTGCAAACCACCAAACGAACGGATAACCTGAAATGGGTTTTACACTACTCCATGAATAACAGACCGTAATCGTTGAAATAATTTCTTTTTCATTTTCAAGTACAAATGTAGTATTTTGTCTTAAATTATCCCTAACCATTTCAAGATCAGCGTGAACTGATGGCCAATCAATACCAAGTTCTCTTAAAGGGGTAAAAGCAACTTGCATGATGCTATGTAATTCTTCAGCATCTTGTTCATGTGCCACCCTAATATTAATATTCGACATATTTTTCACTCCTTAAGTACTGAACATCCACATGAACAATAGATTAAATTTTTTATAAGTGCGAGTCAATAAATGTTTATTATCATTTTTATAAAGTGTCAAGATTCTATTACTGATAAAAAAACCTGGAATATCTGTAAATATCCCAGGTTTATAAACGTATAGAAGCATAAGACAGAATTCTAAATATAATAACTTTATTTTTAAAATCTAAAATAGATTTCGAGTTTGAAGTAGGGCAACGTAACTACAGAACTAAAGCCTCACTCATCTTCTCTATTTCGAGATTTCATCTCTTTAATCTATATATCACTTCAATGATGCAATGATACTTTATAATTTAAACACTTTCAACATGAAGCAAGACATCCATTTCTATCACACTTGAAGATGTCAATATGATAAAGACTAGTGATTAAATCTCAATTACTTAATAGTCCCCTATGGTTGAAGGCTGTCACGTTTACCGTTCAAATATGCATACATTAATCCAATAAAAATGCCTCCACCGATATAGTTTCCAAGGAATGCAAAAACAATATTTTTCAGCACACCCAACCAAGATAATCCATCCATATTAAAGAACATCATACCTGCATATAATCCAGCATTAAAAACAACGTGTTCATAACCCATAAATACAAAGACTATCACTCCACAAGCTATAAAGAATGCTCTGGCTAATCCTTCTTTAAACTGCATTGAAATAAAAATACCGATATTAATAAAGAAATTACAAAATATACCTTTAATCAAAATGTTTAACCAAGTCGATTCTACTGTTTTTTTATGTACTAATACTGTTAAGCTATCTGTCATTTCTGGCGTCATAACATGTGCATATTTCATTAGGAAAAATAAAATAAATCCACCTAAGATATTACCTATAAAACAGAAAATAAAAATCCATATCATTTTACTTACACTAATTGCTCTATAATACCAACCAACAGTCAGATACATAAAATTACTTGTTAATAATTCAGAGTTGGTTAACACAACTAATACGAGACCTAAACTAAACGCAATAGCTCCCATCAGATTGATTAAACCGTCGTTATGCGTTGAAGCGAATTGTGTTTTAATTGCTAACATAAAAACTGTAACGATTGATAATAGAAACCCAGCCATGATTGCTTTCAACGTATATCTCATGGGTGTTTGTTTTGCCATCACTTGTTTGATTTGTGCCTGACCAACGATATTCTGAATAATAGATTTTGTTGCATAAGTATCTTCAATACTTTTGTTGTTCTTGAACATGTCTTCTCATCCTATCCACATTATTATTTTCACACTTATTATATAAGTAAGAATGACATATGTGTATATTAAATTTTATTTATAGGATATAGAAATTTTAAAAAAAGTTTATATACATAGCATTTTCAATAATTAAACAATATAACTGAAAACTTTATGACATTTCATCAAAGTGTAACGATTTACTCAAATTTTTTCACGTTTCTTTGGTTAGGTATACGATCGAGATGTATGTCACTTTTGATTTAGTAATTTCTCTAACTGATTAAGAGTTGAATTCATACCTTGTTCTACACCCATATCTATCGCTTGCTGGGCAGCACCTTCAGTTGGAAAAGTCGATGTCGATGTTACAGTAGTCTTTCCTTTTACTTCTTCAAAATCCAAAGTAATATGCATACCAGGCATACTTGTGTCTTTTTCCCCTTTTGAGTTAGCAAAATAGTCTAAATACTCTATATAATATGGTGCATCCACTTGCAGATATTCAGCAATAGTATAACTTGTCATCTGAGGCGCTTGAATAGCATAAAAAGCGCTTCCACCTTTCGTAGCATTAAAATCATAAACTGTGACAGATGCGTCTTGAGGATGAAACCATTGTTCAAATAGTTCCCGCTTTGTATAAGCATCAAATACCTTATTAATTGGTGCACTAAAAGTTCTAGTAAAAATAATCTTATTTTTCTTTTTTTCTATCGTCATATATGTACCTCACATTTTAAAAAATCAATTGCCTCTATATTAACAAAAATAATATGCTTAAGATAATTTCATTAATTCTAAAATATCGAAGAAAATTCAGGAAAACATCACGCTTAATTTGTAGTTCTTGTTGCTAAAAACAAATTAAATATGATTAATACACGCCCGTTTTTGATTAGCAAACGACTGTCAAAATTAAAAAACACCCGAGACAATGATTAGTCTCAGGCATTTTAAATAAATAAAGATTAATATATTAACTAATATTACAGATACTTTCACTTTTCGTTTTCTAGCAACATCTCGTAGCTAGAAAAGTCATATGGATCTTCAACCTTGGTATCATTAACAAACGCTGTAGGTGTTTGCTTGATGTGATTTTTCTTCGCAATTTGTTGATCTTCCTTGGCTTTTTTCCACGAGATGGAACCTTTAGTTTTATAATCAGTCTTTATTTTTTTCTTTGTGTCATCACTGATACTTAATTCATCAATTTGCTTATCAACAAGACGTGTTGTAATCCATTGCTTATGCTCATCTTTTTGTTGATTAAACATTAACTTCTGAAATTCAAGTGACTTCTCGGGAGCATAATGATTTACCGCATGCTGCGCTCTTGAACCTACAATTGAATCTTTTCCTAAGAATGCCAAATTCACATATTGATATTTAATTTTGTTTGTATCAATATACTTCTTCTTAAGCTTTGGCATTACGCGATCTTCTGTTTTTTTACAATAAGGGCACTTATAATCACCGTATATTACCACTACAGGTTTGCTATTATTAGAATGCTTTGCAGAGTCCATTGGACCTGAGCAACTGTATAGCAAAACCATACATAAAATCATCAATAATACGATTAATTTTTTCATCGTTTCTCCTTTTCCTAAAACGATTAATACATATTCTCTTCTTTGTAGTCAGGCTCATGAGATTGGTAGTATGCTTTTGCATTAAAGTCTTTATTATAATATGCTTTTTTATCTTTAAATTCATAAGTATAGTAACGCGCTTCAGCATCATCACTAAGTGGTTTATACTCCAATACAACATATTTTCCTTTGTCAAACACATAAATATTGGCATCTTTTTTATCAAAATGTTTAACTTCATCACCTGAATCGTTTTTGGCAATTTTTTGTTGCTTTTTCTCTTGTAGTTTAACCGCTTTATCTATTTTGTCTGCGTACTCGTGGCTCATGCAACCTGCTAATAATAAAGTTAGTACACTAACCCCGACTAATAACTTCCTCAACATACTCACTCCTACTCACGCTATCTATATCTATGTCATAGAACTTCAAGTTAATCTCTTTTTACACTTAACATATCAAACAATGTCAATATATCTTTAGCTCTACGTTTACAATTAGCATGTTATTTAATCTAAGCAATTCTTTCAACTTAAATTTTATCACATTCTCTTTAGAGGTACGATCTTCATTAACTTATTTTTTTATACCTCTTACTTTTTAAATCTATTCTCTTTTAAATAAAACGGCCTCATACGAAAGTATGACACAATTTTTTATGTTATGATGTGTAAGGATGTTTAGGGTTTGGTAATATATATCATGACGATAAAACATGGAAATTGACTTAGAGGTGAAGAAATATAATGAAATTTGTAAATTTAACTTCTGAAGAATTCGAGCAATTTACTTCAGAAAATTTCTCGCATTACACACAATCCAGTATACATTATAATAATAGATCGAAAACAAAAGGTGACGTACATTTAGTGGGAGTCAAAGATGATCAAGAAGATGTCATTGCTGCGTGCTTATTAACAGAGGCACGTTCTCTAAAATTCTTTAAGTATTTCTACACACATAGAGGACCAGTCATGGACTTTAACAATTTAGTTTTAGTTCGCTTCTTTTTTAAATCACTTACTGCTTATTTAAAAAAACACAATTGTTTATATGTACTCGTTGACCCTTATGTATTAGAAAATTTACGTCAACCTAATGGAGAAATCATTGAATCCTTTGATAATCGCGCATTGATTAAAACAATGGAAGAATTAGGCTATAAACACCAAGGATACACTGTAGGTTATGATACAATGAGCCAAATCCGCTGGTTATCAGTACTTAACCTTAAAGATAAATCTGAAGATCAATTATTAAAAGAAATGGATTACCAAACACGTCGAAATATTAAAAAGACTTATGAAATGGGTGTTAAAGTTAAAACATTACCCATTGAAGAAACAGATACATTTTTTGAATTATTCAAAATGGCTGAAGAAAAACATGGCTTTAAATTCCGTGAAGAGCCTTATTTTGTTGAGATGCAAAAAACGTATGAAGATCATGCTATGTTAAAACTTGCTTACATCGATTTACAAGATTATTTAGATACGTTGCAAACTAAACATCAAAACCTTAATCAACAACTAAAAGATGTTGAAAAAACATTAGAAGAAAATCCAAATTCTAAGAAAAATAAAACGAAACATACACAAGTCAAGCAACAATTCGATAGTAATGCGCGTAAAATCAGACAAACTAAAGAGAAAATAGCAGAAGAAGGTCAAGTTCTTCATCTTGCTGCAGCATTATATATATATAATGATCACGAAGTGTATTACTTATCAAGTGGCTCTAATCCTAAATATAATGCTTATATGGGAGCATATCGATTACAATGGGATATGATTCAATTTGCAAAAGAACATAATATCGATAGATATAATTTCTACGGTGTTACCGGAGACTTTAGTGAAAATGCCGAAGATGCTGGCGTTCAAAAATTTAAAGAAGGATTTAACGCTAAAATTTATGAATATATTGGTGATTTTATTAAACCAATTAAACCACTGTTTTATAAAGTTAAACAAGAGTTAGAAAACCGTAGATAATTATTAATTAGCAAATAGGAATCGAATTCTAATCAATTCGATTCCTCCAACCTAGATAAAAAACTAAATATCAATGCACACGAGTTTAAGTCATTGACTTTCTATACACTCAAAGGAGCCTGAGACATTGCAATTTATGTCTCAGGCTCCATTTCTATAATATTACTATTCTATTTTTCATTAATCACATTTAAAAATCGCTGAAGCTCTTCTGTTTTGGGGTGATTAAATATATCTTCAGGCGTACCTTGTTCTGCAATGACGCCCTCATGAATAAAAGCAATTTGATTGGAAACTTCTTTGGCAAAACGCATCTCGTGAGTCACAATGACCATTGTCATCCCTTCGTCAGCCAATTCTTTAATGACTTTTAATACATCATTGACCAATTCAGGATCAAGTGCAGATGTTGGCTCATCAAATAACATCACTTTAGGATTCATAGCTAATGCACGTGCAATTGCGACACGTTGTTGTTGCCCTCCTGATAAAGCATGTGGCCGTTGATCTTTAACATGTACCAATCCAACCTTAGCCAATAAATTCATTGCTTCTTCATTAGCCGTTGCTTTATTCATCTTTTTAACTGTTATAAGACCTTCCATAACGTTTTCTAATGCAGATTTATGTGGAAATAAATTATAATTTTGAAAAACCATTCCTGATTGTTGTCTTACTTTAATTTGAGATTTCTTATCTTTAGCAGTATATGTCATGCCATTGACATAAACTGTACCTTCAGTAGGTATCTCTAAAGCATTAATCATTCTAAGTAAAGTCGTTTTACCTGAACCTGAACGTCCAATTAGTGTCACAACTTCACCTTGATTAATTTTCAAGTCAATACCTTTAATCACTTCAGTTTCATTAAAAGACTTATGGATATGAGACAATTCAATCATGAGCGATACCCTCTTTCAATGCGTGATTCATACCATCCTTGGATAATTGAGATGACAAAACATACGACCCAATACATTAAAGCTACTAACAAATAAATAGTTAGATACTCATACGTTGTCGAAGCAACTTCTTGTGCCTTTCTAAACATTTCTGCAACAAGAATAAATCCAAGTAATGATGTATCTTTAATTAAACTTAAAAATGTGTTTCCCAGTGCTGGTATAGATACACGAATGGCTTGTGGTAAGATAATACGTTGCACAGTTTGTCTATAGTTCATACCTATCGAATAAGCCGCTTCTGTTTGTCCTTTAGGAATAGACAATATACCTCCTCGGATAATTTCAGAAGCATAAGCACCAACATTTAAAGATAAACCAATGACTGCAGCAATAACAGGTGCAAGTGTCCATTGATTATCAGCATTGTTAGTTACCAATCTTCCAAGCTCCGGTATACCGTAGAAAATAATAAATAACTGTACAATCATAGGTGTACCACGAATAATTGATACATAGACACGCGCAATACCTCTAAGTAATTTACTGGTTGATATACGCATAAGTGCAGTAAACAATGCAATGATTAAACCTAGAATGAAAGTGACCAAAGTAATAGGGATTGAGTATTTCACCAATCCCTCTAACATTGGACCAAATGCTTGTTTGGCTGCATCTAATGCATGTTGTTGTTCATTATTCAGGTTTAGAAACATCTTGACCAAACCATTTCTTACCAATTTTAGCTAATTCACCATTATCTCTAATTTTTTCTAGGCCTTTATTAAATTTCTCAATCGTTTTTTCATCAACCTTCTTAGAGAATGCAAATGCTGATTTATTTTGTTCTGCATGTCCTTTGATTGCTTTAATTTTCGCGTTAGGCTTTTGTTTTCTGTAATCTAAGTAAGACAAACTGTCGTTAAATGTACCATCTACGCGTTTAGATAATAGTAAGTCCATTGATTGGTTAAATCCATCTACCTTAGTAATGTCTGCACCCTTATCTTTAGCCAATTGACCATAGTTAGACGTAAACGTTTGTGCTAACTTTTTACCTTTTACATCATTGAATGATGTAATACCTTTTTCGTTTTCACGAACAACAAGTACAGCACTTGAATATGTGTAAGGTTCAGAGAATTTATATTTTTTCTCTCTATCTTTATTCACACCCACTTGATTTGCAATAACATCAAAACGACCAGCATCTAATCCTGCAAACATTGAATCCCATGACGTTTCATTAAATTTAAGTTTAATATTCTCTTCTTTTGCAACGGCTTTAATCACATCAATATCATAACCTGTTAATTGATCTTTTTTATTATGGTAAGTAAAGGGCGCATATGTACCTTCAGTACCAACTCTTAACGTATCCTTGTCTTTACTGCTTGATTGATTATCTTTATTATTAGATGAATTGTTGCCACAGGCTGCTAAAACAAAAACAAGTGCAACAATGCAAAGTAAAAGTCTTTTCATTTAATCAAACCCCTTATTCTTATTATTCTAATCGGAATAAAAATATTTTATCCCGTTATTACATAATAGTCAATAAAGAGTTACTTGCTAACAAGTGTTCAGAAAGTTCAAACTCTATAAACTATTAGTTTAATTGATATATAAATCGTAATAATTACTATTTACAAATAACTTAATTTCTTTCATAATAGTGTTATACAAGGAGGAAGAATAAGATGAAACAGAATTTACAAACAGCAAGACGCAACCTCAATAGTCCTAACATCAAAACACGAAAACGTGCTTTAAAAATAATAAAACAGCATCAACGTTCGAAATAAATGTGACAATCGTCAATTATTTTAATTTAATCCACTCAATAACTTAGGTTTCACAAGTTTATCTATAATTTAATTGTTTTAAATATCACTTCACACAAAAAATAAGCCATTCAATGAAATCAATACTGACCATTGAATGGTTTATTTATTATGATATGAAAATGTTCTAAACTATATACATCTTGTTATAAATAATATTTATCCTTAACAACTAAATCATCTGTAAGTTCATATACTAGTGGTGCACCTGTTTTAATTTCATATCCAACGATATCTTCTTCTGATAAACCTTCTAAATACTTAATTAATGCGCGAATGGAATTTCCGTGGGCCGAAACAAGTACAGTTTTATCATCTAATAAGTGTTGTGAAATATGATCAGTCCAGAACGGAACAACGCGTTCTAATGTATCTTTCAAACTTTCACAATAAGGCATCATACGATGATCAATATGTTGATAGCGACGATTTTTTAAATATGCTTCTCGTTGTTCTTCACTTTCTCTAGGCGGACGGACATCATATGAGCGTCTCCATTGATGCACCTGATCTTCTCCCCATTTTTTTCTCGCATCATCTTTGTTTAAACCTTGTAAACCACCATAATGTCGTTCATTTAAACGCCAACTTTTATGGACTGGAATCCACTGTTGGTCAGAACCTGCTAAAATATGTTGTGTTGTTTCTAAAGCTCTAGTGAGTAAAGAGGTAAAAGCAATATCAATTTCAATTTGATTGTCGTAAATTTTTTTACCAGCTGATTTCGCCTCTTCAATGCCTTGTTTTGATAGTTTGACATCGGCCCAACCTGTAAATAAATTTTTGGCATTCCATTCACTTTGTCCGTGTCGACATAGTATTAATTGTGGCATAAATCAAAACTTCCTTTCTATAATCTAAATGTAGTTACAATGAATTAACTACAAATCTATTTAAATATTAATCAATGTAGTAATTCCATTAAAATAGCACTAGTAATAAATTGTTTCTTTTTTTTTACCCTTACTTTTATTATAGAACTATAATTCTTAATTTCTCAAATGATAATATGGCTATTTTAGTAATTTCCAGGTAATGATTCTGGTTTAAAATAAAAAAGCCAACCACTACCTAATGGTCAGATAATGATTGACTACTTATATATTTTATTTTACTTCGTCTTTTGTAGTATAGGGTTCTGGATGTACATATACAGACGAAATTCCTTTACTATGTAAATGAATTTCAACTTTATCACAAATCTGATGCGCTTCATAAAGTGAAAGATAAGGATCTACTACAATGGTCACATCAATAAAGATACTACTCCCATGATATCTACCTTTAATATTATTAACATCAATTACATCTTCAACTTCTAATATGTCTAGTCTGTATTCCTCTAAATCTTGTTCATTGAAACCATCACTTAGCGTAAAAATCGACTCTTTAAAAATTCCAAAACCTGTAAACACGATTAATAAACCTAAAATATTTGCCAATATAATATCGATAATTGGAAATCCAATTTGTGTGAACAATAGACCAATGGCAGTGCCAATACTCACTAAACTATCAGATAAATTATCTTTAGCTGCTGATTTTAATGAGCTACTTTTCGTTCTTTTAGATAATCGATAATTAATAGCAAAGACACATAACATCACAAGACCACTGATTATACTTATAATAATAGTAATAAAGTTAGGAATATGTGAATCATGTGTAAACAATCTCGGAAAGTTTTCTATGATAACTTGTATTCCCACAAACATGATAATGAATGATACTAACAATGTGGAAATATTTTCAGATTTTAAGTGCCCATATGGGTGGTTTTGATCAGCAGGTTTAATAGAGATTTTAAGTCCGACGATAACTGCTACTGAAACTAAAATGTCTGTCATGTTATTTAAAGCATCTGCTCTAACTGCCGCCGAATCATAAACATATCCAGTCATATATTTAGCAATTGAAAGTATAATATAGATGACTAAACTAAGATATGCACCTCGTTGCGCTAACTTCAAATTTTCATTTTGAGTCACCTTCACTTACCACCTTTATTTTTTGCTAATATTAGTATGAATTATCAGTTCCACAATGACAACGTTTTTTTATTTCTACATTTTTTATATTCCTCATCTAATAATTTCATTAGATATGCCTAAAAATTACTTTCCTTCAGTTACTTATTTATTCATTTAAAAATAAGCCTTGTACATATATAAATATGTAAAGACTTATATACATTAATTTTTTCTAAATAAGAAAAGGTAAATATTTGAAAAAGAAATTCAATTCATCTTAAAGGAAAAAATAGTGCGTGTGAATACATTAAACTTTATCTCTAAGTAACCACTTGGAAAGTATAAATGTCACTGGGATTGTAATGATTAGACCCGCAAAAGGTGCAATTTCTGAAGCGATATTCAACCACTTTACGAATATATATAATAATAACGTTTGCATTCCCATATTGACTATCTGTGTGATAGGAAATCTTAAAAACTTTTCTATTGTAGGTTTTACTTTATATACAAAATAACAATTTAAATAATATGAAATAATAAAACTTACAATAAATCCAACAATGTGACTAACCATATAATTCACATGTAACACCTTTAACAGAAATAAATATGCTATATAGTAGTTAAAGGTATTAATTCCACCAACTATGATAAATTTTATAATTTCATAATGTATTCGGGTTAACTTCATCATATTTCCCCTTTGAACAGTTATTGTTTTGTACCATATGGGACTATTTTAAATGTGATGTCTTTGGGCAAATTATAATAGTGTTTGAAATCTTGAAGTTGTTCCTTTGACTTTGGTGTAGTCATATGAGTATATCGCTCAAATGGTAATCTTTCCAATGTTATTTTCTGATGTTGTTGATGTTGTGTTATTTGTTCTTTAATGACGTCTATTCTGTGCACACTACTAATATGTATAAAAGCAAATCCAATCATCATAATGATGCTGATGATAATCGCAAATATTTTAATTATATATTCTAGTTGTTTAAATAGCACATCACATTGCTGAATTAAACAAAGTAATATCACAATCCATAAAGTATAAATAAAATAAAAATTTCTATAACTTATAGGCGTCACAAATAAAAGTGGCAAAACAGATGAAGCCATAGCTATAAAACTTCCTATCGCAATCATTTTTATGTATCTTTGCTGTATCGTTTTAAACACAACGTATATCACACTCATTATGTAAATAAAGCAAATCGTTGTATTCAAAACAGCTATAGAAATTGATGATTTATATAATTCAAAATGAAATTGATTGTAAACAAAGATCTTATAAACAGGTAAAATAATTAAACCTAAGAGTAGTGGTATTTTAATATAAGTTCTCATATGCTTCAGGCTTTTATTTTGCTTAAGTAAAACTATACTTACTATTGATATCACAGTAAGAATAATCATTTGATTAATAAACATATATTGTGGTACCAGCTTAAATAACGTCACACCTGCTTTATGTATCATTCCCTGACTATCGGAAATTGAATAATGCGTATTTAATCCATCCTTAATTAAAAAATAATTAAAGTTTAAAAACATTATAATATTACCTATACAACTAAGCATCAATCCTACAATTAAGAAATAACTGAGTCTTTTTTTAACAAAGAAATAGACTACCAATCCTATTAAAATAATTAGGCTATTAGCAATAGAAACATTCTCCAAGAAGAATTGTCCAAACAAACTTACTAATAAAAATACCCATAATTGCATTTCAGAAACTGTATCGTGCGACTCAATTATTTTAACTACCGTAAAAAGAATAAAAAGTGATAGGACTGTAGCAGGTATATAACTAAAAAATCCAGTAAACCACCCGTAAGTTTCGCTATAAATTGTATTAGGCACAGTAACCATAAACACGAAACTCAAAATAAAATAAATACGATTCGTATGTAATTGAACCATATAAACGACTATATAAATAACCAAAAACGAAGTTATCGCATATATCAAAGCTTTTAATATGACATTATGTACGGCTACCCATTCAAATAAATGTCCTAAATAACGACCATTTTCTTGAGTCAAATATTGGCTTAGATTAACTTTATATGCATGCCAATCCGTAGTTGATAATGGCGTTAAAATTGCCATTATAAGATAAAAAATAAAAATTCCTATTAACCAAAAAAATGATTCATATTGTTTTAAGTAATTCATTGTTGACCTCTCTGTTCTTCATGATGTAATTCAAAACTAACATTTAAACGATTATCATGTTTATTCTCTTTTTTATGTGATTCATTCAGTTATCTGCTCAAATTATATAGGCATTTATTGAATCTTTAATCATATTAATATATACATATTCTCATCATCAATTTTATATTCTTATTATTATACAATTCACGTATGATTTCCATTTTAATTATCAAGATTTCTTTAGTTTAATTTCATTTTTGGATAGAATAAATATAAACCAATTGTTTAGGAAGTGATATAAATGTCACCATATAAAGTTATCATTGCACCTGATTCTTTTAAAGAAAGTATGTCAGCGAAGGAAGCTGCTTTAGCTATTAAAGAAGGATTCCAAGAGGTGTTCGATTCTAGTACAATATATGACATTATTCCTATGGCTGATGGTGGTGAAGGAACTACCGAAGTATTGAAAGAAGCCTTAAATGCTACCTCTTATTGTGTAGAAGTAAAAGATCCACTTAATAGAAATATCATGGCAAGTTATGCGAGAAGCGATGAACACCGTACAGCAATCATTGAAATGGCAGCTGCTTCAGGACTAGCATTATTGAGTAAAGATGAAAGAAATCCATCTATTACAACTTCGTACGGTACCGGCCAACTCATTAATGATGCACTTAATCACGGTGTTAATAAAATTATTTTAGGAATAGGAGGAAGTGCCACGAATGATGGCGGTGTAGGAATGTTAAAGGCTTTAGGTGTCTCTTTTAAAGATAAAAACAATCAAGAAATTCGCGATGGAGGTTTAGCCCTATCTCAAATAGATTACATTGATATTACTCGTATAAACCCACGCTTGAAAGATGTGAATATTAAAGTAGCCTGTGATGTAACTAATCCATTATTAGGAGATAATGGAGCAACAGTAGTTTATGGTCCACAAAAAGGCGCTCAGCAAAAGATGATACCAAAGTTGGATTCAGCATTACGTCACTATCATGATAAAATTGAAAGAGAATTAAATGTGAATGTAAAAGATATCCCAGGCGCTGGTGCTGCAGGAGGTATGGGAACAGCATTAATTGCATTTCTAAACGCTGAATTACGTCCTGGAATTGATGTAGTTCTTGAAGAGACTCAATTTAAACAAAGAATAAAAGATGCGAATTTAGTTGTTACTGGCGAAGGTAAAATGGATAAACAAACAATCTATGGCAAAACACCTATTGGCGTAGCCAAAGTTGCAAAATCATATGATATACCCGTCATTGCTATTTGTGGTAGTTTAGGAAAAGATTACGAAGCAATTTATCACCACGGTATCGATAGCGTGTTTAGTATCATGGAACGTCCATGCCACATTGACGAAGCTTTGAAAGAAGCCGAACTTCATATTAAACATACAACAGCAAATATCGCACGACTTTTACAATTAAAAATAAAAAATGATTGAGCATAATTATTAAACGAGGTGACAATATGAAACGAACAGATAAATATAGAGATTCATACAAATATGATGACCAATATCAAAATCATCGTAAACGTTCAGAAGAAGATATGTATCGACAACATCAAGAGTCGCAACAGAGAGCAAATTCAAATCGTGCAACACAAAGTAAAAATGATAAAGAGTATGAAAATCATCCTGAACGTTATTACAATGGAAGAGACTATCGACGTGAGCAACAATTAGAAGAGGAAAATGAAAAATCAAGCAAAACTAAAAAATGGCTGATTGCAATCATAGTCATTTTACTCATTATAGTAGCTATCTTTATCACACGTGCAATTATCAATCATAATAATGATAAAGTAAGTAATGACCCTAACGTTTCACAAAACTATAAAAAAGAAGTTGAAAATCAAAACGACGATATTAATCGACAAGTTGATTCAGCCAAAAGCGATATTAAAAATAAAAAGGACACCCAATCCCAAATTGATAAACTACAAAATCAAATTGATCAATTAAAACAAAATGAAGAAACCAATGCGGATTCTAAATTCACAAAATTTTATCAAAACCAAATCGACAAACTGAAAAATGCAAATAACGCGCAACTTAATAACGAAAATCAAAGTAAAGTTAACAACATGCTTGAAGACATCAATACAAAATTTGATAGTATTAAAGCTAAACTAGAAAATATCTTGAATGGATCAAATTCAGGAAACTAAAGGCATGACACTTCAAACTAAATATCTACAAAACCTTAAGAATCTGGGACATAGATACTTGTCTCGGGTTCTTTTTTATCAAAGACAGTCGGTGATTGAATGACGTTTATTTACCAATTTTTTCTTTGACCAATATTACGTTGACAAAACTATCAATGCTTATTGGATAATACTCTGCTTTTTTATTTGTGTATGCTGATTACTTTTTTATGTAAAACGTATATAATAGATGCTATAACTTTTCTAGGAGGATAATGATGATGACTACAAGTTCCAAACACTTATCTAAAATATTAATCGTTATACTTGGCGTTATGACTGCATTTGGTCCTTTGACTATTGATATGTACGGACCATCTTTACCTAAAGTTCAGCATGCGTTTGGTTCATCAATTTCAGAAATACAACTTACATTATCCTTTGCTATGATAGGTTTAGCTATTGGTCAATTTGTATTTGGGCCACTATCAGATGTATTAGGTCGTAAAAAAATGGCACTCATTTTATTGATTGGATATTTAATAGCCTCATTATTATCAGTGTTTACAGTTCATTTAACAATATTTTTAATTATCCGTTTAATTCAAGGTTTAGCAGGAGGTGGTGCAATCGTCATAGCCAAAGCTTCTATTGGAGATAATTATGACGGAGACGAATTAGCAAAATTTTTAACTTCTCTTATGGTCATAAATGGTATAATCACCATTATTGCTCCACTGTTAGGTGGCCTCGCTTTATCTATTGCAAGTTGGAGAATGATTTTTATATTTTTAACAATCATTGCCTTAATAGTCATCTTAGGCATCTTATTAAAGATGCCAGTTGGGCTCCATCAAGAACAATCTCAGTTAAAATTTAAAGCAATATTTAAAGATTTTGGTCTGTTATTAACAAGACCCACCTTCGTTATTCCGATGCTATTGCAAGGATTAACTTATGTCATGTTATTCAGTTATTCGTCAGCCGCACCTTTTATTTCACAAAAGATGTATCATATGACACCACTTCAATATAGTGCAATGTTTGCTATTAATGGAGTTGGTTTGATAGTCGTTAGTCAGATAACTGCTATTATAGTAGAAAAGATAAGCCGATATACGATGCTCATATATTTAACAATCATTCAAATGTTAGGTGTTGTAATTTTAATATTTACTTTAACCTTACATCTTCCATTGTATGTTTTACTTATTGGCTTTTTTATTAATATATGTCCAGTCACTTCTATAGCACCACTTTGTTTTTCTATGGCAATGGCTGAACGCACAGGTGGAAGTGGCAATGCTTCAAGTTTACTTGGCCTATTCCAATTTATTTTAGGAGGTCTCATTTCTCCCCTAGTTGGTTTGAACGGTCAACATGATATGTCTCCGTATCTAATTATTATTAGTGCGACAGCTGTTTTACTTATCGCATTACAAATTATATATTTCAAATTATTTATGAAAAAAACATAGTTATTCGTAAATCAAAATATAGGAGTGAACTGACAATGTAGTATAATTAAGTGCCACTCCTATTTTCTATTTTAATAGTACCCATAGACTTGTAATTCTAAATTTACGTTTAGTAGTGTTTTAATGAACGTTCCTATTTTCATTCACTTGACAATTTTAATACTAATTCATCCCTTTCTACTCTGAATATCTGATGAAAACGCTCATTTCAAGTTTGTCTAAATCAATTTTGTATACTAAATAAATCGCACGTTATATAATATGTTTTATCAAAGTTATTAGAGGATACATTTTATGAAGATAATTTTACCAGTAAAGCCTATAAGTCAGCTATTCCCTATCCCTTTTGTTATGGGGTGTGAGGGAGTATCCGCAGCGATGCTATTACAATTTAATCATTACGATATTAAAGCAACACAAATTATGAGTCACTGGCCTAAACATCCGACCAATCCCTATAAAGGCTATGTTGGTCATCCTTTGTTAGTTAAATTTGGCCATCATCAAACAATATTTCCTGATGCTTTTGCGCCATTTCTAAAACAATATGATTCTCGAATTGTAGATGGTACAGGTACATCATTAAATCAACTTGAAAAATTTATCGACAAAGGTCAGCCGGTCATCATTTATCATACTAGTTTAGGTTCTAAACCGCTTCGACGTGTATTTCATTTCGACAATCAACCAACAAAACTAGTCTCAAATATTCACGTCACTTTATTAATAGGGTACGATGATGACTATTATTATTATATTGATCCGTTATGGAGTCGTTTAACAAAATTTGTTATTTTCCCATCTATTATTCCTAACTCTAAACAAATCATCAAAATTAAAAAGCGCACTTTGGAAAATAGTTATAATGCCCCAGGAAGAAAATGCATATATATCGATAATTAATAATAAAGCCTCTAGAGACTGTTTAATTTCAGTTTCTAGAGGCTTTATTATATAAGTTGATACTAAATATCAAAATCGACTAAAGCATGATTTATTTCATATGCTATATCGTCTGTCATCCATTGTCTTTGATATCCTAAGCACGGACATATATATATTATGTTGTTTTCAACAAGTTTTTTTCTAAAATGAACATGCCCCATTACACTAAATCGAATAGGATAATTTTTATAAATAGTATCAAAATCATGAGTACCAATAAATGCATTAAAAAAGTCAAAAATACGATGAGGCGTTGGTACTACGAATTGAGGATGTGTTACAACGTGCGTAACTAGTATAATTTGACGTGGACTTACATTGTTAATGTCTTTTTCAACCTCTTGAACAGCTAAGAGGGATAGTTGCGGGTCTGATAATGACCAATCTGTTCTTACTTTATCTTGCCAAGTTGCACCATAATGTTTACCACTTGCTATTTTTTGCTGAGAAAAACGATTATCTGCATAGCTATAATCATACCAACCGACATGGCCTACAATTGCATATTGATCATTAATAATGATTGGATTGCCTATTAAGCATTCCTTTTTTGAACGAAAGAATGATAGTATTTCTGTTGAAGTTTTATCTACTTGGTCAGACCACAAATCATGGTTCCCAGGAACAAAATAAGTAGGTATCCCACTTAATTCTTGAATGCTTTGAATAAATTTGTAACTTATCCGATAGTCATTAGATATATCCCCTGCTATGATAAGTAACTCAATAGACCTTTGTTTAATCACCTGACAAAGCTTTTCTAAATATATTTCAGGATTTAAGTGTGGATGACGGTCAATGTGTAGGTCAGAAATAGTACCTATTTTCATCTTCTCAATCCTCATTTCTCTTTATAATAACTTACATTATTACATAGAGATAAATGAAAGTTAATTCATGTGATTAATTATCATTATACTTGCTATTTGTAAAATAATGTCTATAATTAAGCATAATTTTTAATATAAACTTTTCTTTCATTGTATTTCATAATTTTTTATTACAAGGTTATAACTATTAATTTAAGATACCATATTAATACATATATCCACTTATATTTCTGAAAATTCTTGCTTTTTTAAAATATGTTGGATAAGATAAGCTTTAAGTGAACGCTTTCATATACGTATCCTTAAGGAGGAAGTTGATGGCAAAACAGCTACAAAGAGAATTGAATAATAGGCATATTCAATTAATTGCTATTGGTGGCGCTATAGGAACTGGTTTATTTTTAGGTTCAGGACAGACAATTTCTCTAACCGGACCTTCATTACTCTTTACTTACATGTTGATAGGTATAGTGTTATTTGCTTTTATGAGAGCTCTTGGTGAATTATTATTAAGTAACTCTAAATTTAATTCATTCGTAGATATTGCAAATGAATACCTTGGTCCGTTTGGTGGATTTGTAATTGGGTGGACCTATTGGGTTTGTTGGATTGTCTCTAGCATGTCGGATCTCACTGCGATGGGACAATATTTTGCTTATTGGTACCCACAAGTCCCACACTGGTTGACAGTGCTATTTATTGTACTCATACTTATATCGTTTAATTTGCTTGGTGCCAGATTATTTGGAGAACTTGAATTTTGGTTTTCTATAATTAAAGTCGTTACAATTATTACGATGGTTATTGTAGGTTTAGTTCTGATTTTTTTATCATTTAAAACAGAATATGGACATGCTTCTTTTGGTAATTTAATACATCATGGCGGTATGTTTCCACATGGCGTAGCTGGATTTTTAATGTCCTTCCAAATTGCTGTATATTCATTTATAGGTATAGAACTTATAGGCGTCACAGCTGGTGAAACCAAAAATCCAGAAAAAACAATTCCTAAAGCAATAAATAACGTTCCAATACGAATTTTATTATTTTATATAGGTGGTTTACTTGTAATCATGTCTGTCATTCCATGGTTTAAAGTTGATCCTGATAGTAGTCCGTTTGTTAAATTATTCACACTAATTGGTGTGCCCTTTGCTGCAGGCATAGTTAATTTTGTTGTTTTAACTGCAGCAGCATCTGCAACGAACAGCGGAATATATTCTAATAGTCGAATTTTATTTGGTTTAGCGAAACAAGGTTTAGGTCCTAAAGCATTAACAAAAACTAATTCTAATGGTGTGCCTTATCTCTCAATGTTTGTATCTTCAATAACATTGTTAATCGCCGCTTTATTAAATTTTGTTTTCCCAGATGCTATTAAATTATTTATTTATGTAACGACATTATCTACTGTTTTATTCCTTGTAGTATGGGGAATGATTATCGTCTCTTACATCGCATACGTAAAGAAGAATCCCGAACGACATCGATCAAGTGCATTTAAATTATGGGGCGGAAAGATTATTGCCTATATTGTGTTATCTTTTTTCTTATTTATCTTTATTCTACTATTCTTTAGCAAAGATACTAGAGTAGCAATTTTTATTTCACCGTTATGGTTTATCTTCTTATTCTTTTATTACAAGAAATACAAGAGCAATGCTGAATCTTTAGCCGAAAGACAGCAACATTAAAGTAAAATGTGATTAAACTTAATTATAACCTATGACTTTAAAATATTAATCATCAAGATTTGCAAAATATATATTATCTAAAAGCGAATATACTCCATTATAATAAGGACCAAAATTTCACTTTACTCAAGTGTATTTGGTCCTTTTTTTATTTCATTAATTTGAATGGAATAGTACACAAAGTAACGTTTTTTTGATAAATTAAATGCAATTTTAAACGTAAACTCGTTTGATTGTGCAACAAGTGCTGCCAAGCCTTTTTAGGGATAAATTCTGGAACGACTACTGTAATTAAATAATTTTTATCATTCGCTTTTTTACGAATTTTATCTATAAATCGTGAAATCGGACGAATAATACTTCTATACTCTGAATGTAAAATCACAAGTCTTACATCAGGAAAATGTTTTTTCCACTTAGTCATAAAAGCTTGCTCATCCTCATCACCAAATGTCACATGTACTGCAATAACATCATCATTAGCTAATAATTTAGCATAATAAATAGATTTATCAACTACAGTTGTAATACTTTGAATTGGTACAATCGCTAAATTGCGATCTACAACAGGAATGTCGTGTATATCAATTTCAGATCGTAATTCACACGCTATATTCTCATAATGTACATGAATTCTAATAAAAATAAATACAACAAAAGGTAAAAATAAAAGAATTGGCCATACTTGATTCAGTTTGGTAATAAGTAAAATCATGAATACGATAAACGTAATCGTACCACCAATTAAATTGATAGTAAGCTTTATTCCCCATCGTTCAGGGCGTTCTCGAAGCCACTTTAAAACCATACCAAACTGAGCAAGCGTAAATGGAATAAAAACACCTACTGCATATAATGGAATGAGGTTCTCTGTCATTCCTTCAAATAGAATAATTAAAATGATGGCTAATACACCTAATATAATAATCGAGTTTGAATAACCGAGACGATCACCACGAACAGTAAACATACGTGGCATATATTTGTCCTTAGACATTGATGCAGCAAGCATAGGAAATGCTGTAAAACCTGTATTAGCAGCCAATACCAAAATCATAACTGTAGTAGCTTGTATAAAATAAAACGCTACATTTTCACCAAATATTTGGGACGCAAGTTGTGATAGTACGGTCGTTTCAGTTTGAGGCATAATTCCATATATATATGAGAGTACAACAATACCTACTAGTAACACTGCTAAAATTGTACCCATAGTGACTAAAGTTTTGACTGCATTCTTAGGTGCTGGATTTTTAAAATTTGTTACTGCATTGGATATTGCCTCTACACCTGTAAGTGATGATGCTCCAGATGAGAATGCTTTTAAAAGTAAAAATAACGTAACACCTGGCACAGTACTCCCTACAGTGGAATGGATATGCGGTGCGATTTGTCCAGTAGCTACGCGAAATGTTCCAACAGCTATCAAAACAATTAAACCTATAATAAATAAGTAGACTGGATATGATAATACAGTTGCTGATTCAGTCAAACCTCTTAAATTCATCATTAAAATAAAGAGTACTAATAAACATGCAATAAGCACTTTAAAATGATATAAGTGGGGAAATGCGGCAACAAAAGCATCTGCTCCTGAAGAAATACTCACTGCCACCGTTAATATATAGTCGACTAATAAAGACCCTCCAGCTAACAATCCCCATTTCTCACCAAGATTTGTTTTAGAAACAATATACGCTCCACCACCTTTTGGATAAGCATAAATAATTTGTCTATAAGATAAAATTAAAGCTGTTAATAATATTAGAACTGCTCCAGCAATAGGCAACGTATACCAAGATGCCACAGCTCCTATCACCGATAATGTAATTAATATCTGCTCAGGACCATATGCAACTGATGACAACGCATCGGATGATAGGATAGCTAATCCTTTAAATTTTGAAATTTTCTCATTTTTTAAGTCTCTGTTTCTTTTAGGTCTTCCAATCAAAAGTCTTTTAAATTGAATGAACATGACTCCTACCTCTTTAACTCATTTTGATGGATAAAACTATACTCCCATAAAACAAAATTGTATAGCTACTTCACATATCTTTAATCATTACATTTACTCTATTAGTGTTTTATTACACTTTAAAATTTATTGTTTTTCACTAAGAAGACTACTTGATTAAGATATAGCTAACCCAATATCTATTCGTTATCTGTAACTTTATACACCAAAACTGTTATAATAAATTCACTTATTGTTGCCATAACGCAGGCAATAAATTTTTAAATTTAAAGTAGAGGATGCTTAATGAAGATAAAACTGTTTGTCATTGTTGTCATTTTTTTGATGACCATTTTATCGATAATTTCAATTACAACACGAGAAATTGCACATAGTAAGAATGAGACGATATTGACACATGCTTCTCAAAAACATATTGATAAAATGGTTGAGACAGCAATGAAGAAAGGAGATATCCCCGGACTAGCAATATTAATCATCAAAGACAATAAAATCTTTTTAAATAAAGGGTATGGTTATGCCAATATTGAAAAAAGAGCAAAGGTAAACCCACATACTCAATTTGAAATTGCATCCAATACTAAAGCCTTTACAGGTTATGCAATTCTACAATTAGCTCAAGAAGGAAAAATAAATTTAAATGACAAAGTAAGTACATTTATACCCGGATTTAAAATGAAGCATGAAGACAAAGAAAGTGATATTACTATTGAACAGCTATTAGCTCAAACTAGTGGTATACCTGGAGATATCACTGAAGAAAATCGTTATTCTAAACAGTACGATAGTATTGAAAATATCGTTAATTTTGCAAAAGGAAAACGTCTGAACCATGCACCTGGAGAAACTTTTGAATATTCGAATATGAATTATGATATTTTAGGTCTTATTATTCAAAATGTTACCCATCAATCCTATACATCATATATCCAAAAGTATGTTTTAGCCCCTTTAAAGATGAAACATACCACTTTTAAAGTAAATAATACCAAAGCTAATAACGAAGCATTAGGTTATATATGGGAAGATAATGAAAATAAAGTTGCACAACCAGAGTTTAACATCGGTGATACGCCTGCAGCATATATGATGTCAAGTACAAGTGATTTAGCAAAGTGGGTCCAACTACAGATCCACCCTACTTCAAAATCACAAGCCCAGTTAATTCGTCAATCGCATCAGGTATTATCTAACTCATTAAATAGTGAGCCTAACGCAGATAGCTACGGTTCAGGATGGTTTATAAATACTGATGACCATCTCGTATTACATACCGGCGTTTTAGATAATTTCTCGTCACAAATTTTATTAAATATTCGTAAATCTTATGGCATTGTCGTATTAGCGAATACAAATTCAAGTCAAGTGACTCGTCTAGCGGAACATTTAAATACTCAAATTATGAATAATCGTCATTACACAACCATAGAAGAAAAAGTGAACCAAACGAAAAATATGCAACTTATCATTTCCACATTGGCCGATATATTCATGGTCATATTTAGTATCTTAGTTTTTAGTAAAATCTTAAAATTACGTGATGGTCACATCTTCATCCGTAAATGTTTACGAACTTCAATCATGTTCAGCATCATTTTGTTGGGATTAGTAGCAATGAATATTCTTTTTTACCTACTTCCTTTGATAATATTAGGAGATGCAACTTGGGGGTTTGTTTTATCATGGTTACCTTTACATTCGAAATATTTAGTTGTAAGTGTATATCTAGCCATAACCATGTTACTAGTTTGGTTATCTTTATTAAGTATAACTTACCATTCTGATGAAAATAAAAAACATAAAACAACACCTAAGCATTAAAAAGCCACATTTAAGACATGCGATACACACCTAAGAATGACTTTGTTATTTTTAAATCATGCAATATTATACTATTTTGATGAACTTGAACATCATTTATCATAAAATTAATAGAATTATTAACAAAAGGAAGTATCACTATGCATAAACGACTTTTCATCACTTTATTAGGTTTTATCATTTTACTAGCTGGATGCGATTATTCTAAAGAAGAGAACCAAACTGGTATATTTTATAACGTTTTTGTAAAATCCATGGATGAATTTCTTCATTTTCTTGGCAGAGTTTTTCAGGATAACTATGGCTTTGCTATTATTTCTATTGTACTCATAGTTCGTTTCATCCTATTACCTTTCATGTTAATACAAGTTAAGAATATGCATATGATGCGCGAAAAAACAAAAGTCGTCCAACCAGAATTGGATGCTATAAGAGATAAAATGAAACACGCAACATCACAAGAAGAACGCAATGCAGCCAATCAATTGCTTTTGAAAAAGTATCAATCGTATGGGATTAATCCATTAAAAAATATGTTAGGGTGTCTGCCTGTTCTTATACAAATGCCTATATTAATGGGGCTTTATATGAGTTTGAAGTACCCTTCGAGTCACGGAATTACTGAATACCCACACTTCTTATGGTTTGATTTAACGCAACCTGATTTGATTATGACAATAATCGCAGCAATCATGTATTTTGTTCAACCACTTGTAAACTCAATCCATTATCCAAAAGATCAAAGAAAAACTTATTATTTTATGATGGTATTTTCACCGATATTCATAACATATGCATCTCTACATTCTGCTGCAGCTTTGGGCTTATATTGGAGTATAAGCGCTGCTTTTCTAATTGTGCAAATGCATTTTGCCCACTCTCACTATAAGAAAGTGGCACTACATGAAGCTAAAAAACTCAAACAAAAATTAGAGCATTATAAAGACAATAGTGAGTTATTAACTGAAGAGTCATAAAAAAGCACGCTATAAACAATCTTGTAAAAATTGTTTATAGCGTGCTTTTCGTTCTCCACTATTAAATATGCCATGTTAATAATTTAAAAAGAGCTTGTAACTCAAACGATCCATATATTATTTTATCATTGTGCACCACGTTGATTTTCTTTAGCATGTACAAGATTTGTTACAAAATCATTTACAGGTGTAGCAATATGATTCTCTTTCCCTAATTTACTAACTGCTCCATTAATATAATCTATTTCAGTTGTTCGATTATCTTTAATTAAGTCTTGGTACATAGAAGGATAGTGTGGGCCTACTTTATCATTTAATGCAATTAAGTAATCAAAAATCTCATCAACATTAAGATGAACATCATCAACAGTTGCAACATGAACAATTTCTTGTGTAATTTTATAGATCAAATTTTTAGCGTCTTCACTATTATTGAGTGCTGCCAAATTACATTCAAGTATAGTACATAATGAATTAGCTGTTCCATTAACACATATTTTCTTCCAAATTGATTGATGTAAATGTTCACTTTTCACACCTTTTAATTCTGCATTTTGTAGCAGATTAACAATGATATCTACACTTTCTTTTCCCTCGGGCACGAGACACCCAATTTCAACAGGACCTTGCCCCATTAAGTGCGTGTGACCAGGTTGATCAATACCGGCTGTCCACGTTGTTACTCCACGTACAATTCTATCTATAGAAACATATTGTTGTATAAGACGTTCATGTTTCAAACCATTCATAGTGCACACAACAATCGTATTATCATGAAGGTGGGGTTGAATATGACTAAGCACTTCTTCTAATTGCATAGATTTAGGAAATAGAAAAACAATATCATAGGACGTTGCTTTAGGAATTTCCGTTAGTCTATACATAGGTAGCCTGAAATGATGCGCTTCACCATTAATATCGATATGTAGGCCGTCCTGTTGTATTGTAGTAACTTGAGGTTCCCAATTATCAATTAAAGTGACGTCATAACCATGTTGAAACAACTTAGCACCAAATCCACTACCTAATGCGCCAGAACCTGCAATTGCTATTTTCATATATTCCATCTCCTTACAATTCTATATTGTTTTTAAAATACTACTTTACTACATACCAGTCAATATAATACGGTTAATTTGTAAGAATTTTCTGTTAATTACGAATAAGTATTATCCTCTCAAACGTACATTGCTCACTCAACATTTTATTAGCATAGTAAATCGTTTCTTTGTTAATTTATTATTCAATTTCAGTTGCGTTTTTAAAATATGAGTAGAACTAGTTTCATATTGACTGGATTATCTCTTTTCTCTTTAACAAGAATTAGAATTAATAGACTTTTTCATACCTTTATTATTACTGAGTTCTCGATGTCAATATATCAAAATGTCTGAGACACCAGTGATGTCCCAGACACAAATTCATATTTTTCCATTTCAATATTAAAGATGAATTTAAAAGTTGATGACTATATTCTTATACATTAGATTGTTTTTTCGGTATTAAGAACAAAATAGATAGGAATGCTAATAATGCTATAAGCGCATTAAACATTACTCCAGTAAAACCACCTAAAGTCAGATTCAGTTGAGCTGCAAGTACGCTGTAAACTGTACTTGAGATGGCCACACCAAATGCATTTCCTAAAGATGATGCCATCTTATATACACCGGATGCGACGCCTACTTTATCATCTGGTGCTTGTGCAACAGCTGTATCCGTGGATGGTGTTGCATAAATACCTAAACCGGTACCAAATAATAAATAACCAACGACACTTGACGCTATATACCAAGCATTAGGTAAAAACGTCAAAGATAATAATATTAATCCTATGACGGTCAACGCACTTCCGAGTAACAAAGGTCTTTTAGGTCCTAGCGATTGTAATATCATTTCACCCACACGTATCATAATTAATACTGCAACTAGATATGTAAGTGAGATATATCCAGTTTCCTGAGAATTAAAATCTAATTTTTGCTGATAAAAAGTATTTACTACAATCAATGTACCACCAGCTACACCATTCAACATAAAGTTTGAAATCGTTGCACCTGTATAACCTTTGTTTTTAAAGATATCAAAATCGACAAGCGGTTGTTTTATTTTATTTTCGTAAATCACGAATATAATTAACGATATAACAAAAATTGCAATAAGTCCCAAAATAAATGGTGAGAACAAACCAAATTGAGAGGTTTGAGTTATTATCACATTAATACTTAACATGCTAACCACTAAGATGATTAAACCAATAACATCAAATTTCTTTTTCTCTGTCGGTTGATCTCCTATAGGCTCTGCTTTTGTTTCGGGAGTATGTTTAATGAGAAACATGGATAATATTGTCAGAATAATTGAAACAATAAAGATTGAGCGCCATCCAAGGTTAGTTGCCATTAAACCACCAAACAAAGTACAAACACCACTACCTCCCCATGAACCAATGGACCAGTAGCTTAATGCACGTTGTCGTGCTGTCCCAATATAATATTCATTAATGATTGCGAGTGTCGCTGGCATTATACACGCCGCTGACAATCCTTGAATAGCACGTCCAATAATCAATAAACTTGGTAATGGCGTAATAATGATTAAAACTGACCCAACAATATTAAGTGCTAAGCCTATGTATGTCATTTTTACTCTACCAATTTTATCTGCAATATCTCCTGCACCTACAATAAACAAACCAGAAAATAGTGCCGATAAGCTAACTGCTATATTAATGGTGCCAATATCACTATTGTATGATGATTGTAATGGCACGACTAGATTTACAAGTGATTGTGCAAATAACCAAAATGTAATAACCCCTAAAATAATCCCTAATAATAAGCGATTATCTCCCCTAAACTTTTGTGATGTATTCATCTATCACTTACTCCTTCACAATTAATTAGAAATCTCTAATAAGACTTATTTAATTACAATATCCATTTCTTATTTTACAAATCTTTTATTTGCTTTCTTCTAATATCATTTTTACATTAAGAAACTTTATCATATTTAGAACAACTTTTTAACTGAAATAAATATATGACTAAATCGTTTATCATTTTAATATTCATTCATCCTAGATATGTTTCTTTTTTAATTTCTTGTAATTTTTAGAAAATTTGTGAATATAGAAACATATTCTACACTATCTAATTTCAATTTTCCATACTATAATTGATTTAATCGTGTTTTCATATAAACTATAAATATATGAAACAAGCCAATGTAAGTGCTTTTATTTTTAAAAAAATATATTTCTTTTTATGATATTTAAAATTAAATGAGGATTGACGTTATGCTTAATTTATTTATTTTATTACTTGAACGCGTGGGATTAATTATTTTACTCGCATATATACTCATGAATATTAATCATTTTAAAACAATGATGAGCGAACGTGACAAATGGCGTTCAAAATTCCAACTAATCATTATTTTTGGTATATTCTCTATGATTTCTAATTTTACAGGAATTGAAATAGAAAATGGCCATATCGTATCTGGTGATATTTATTACCACTTAAGCAAAGACGCCTCAATGGCCAATACACGTGTATTAACTATTGGTGTTTCTGGTCTAATAGGTGGACCGTGGGTAGCTATAATTGTAGGGATTATTTCAGGATTATGTCGTTTATATATTGGCGGGGCTGACGCATATACCTATCTCATTTCATCCATAGTTATCGCTATCATATCTGGTTACTTCGGTCATCAAACAATAAAACAAAATACATATCCGTCCATTAAAAAAGGTGCTATTATCGGTGCAATAACTGAAATTATTCAAATGAGCTGTATATTATTATTTACAAATAACTTACATCACGCAATTACATTAGTCAGTTTTATAGCACTACCGATGATTATCATTAATAGTTTGGGTACAGCCATATTTTTAACCATCATTTTGTCGACCATCAAGCAAGAAGAACAAATGCGTGCAGTCCAAACGCATGATGTATTACAACTCGCTAATGAAACACTACCTTACTTTCGATCTGGACTTAATGAAAAATCAGCCCAACAAGCTGCTGAAATTATTTTAAAATTAATGCAAGTGTCGGCGGTAGCTATTACAAATAAAAAAGATATTTTAACACATATTGGTGCAGGCAGTGACCATCACGTAGCACGTAAAGAGATTATTACAGATTTATCTAAAGAAGTGATTCAATCAGGAAAATTAAAAGTCGCTCATACGAGAGAAGGAATTGGATGTCACCATCCTAATTGCCCTCTTGAAGGAGCCATTGTCGTCCCTCTTTATATACATAACGAAATCGCAGGGACTTTAAAATTTTACTTCACTGATAACAATATTATTTCAACTTCAGACCAACAACTCGCAAAAGGCCTCGCTAATATATTTTCTTCACAGCTAGAACTAGGCCAAGCTGAAATGCAGGGACAATTGTTGAAAGACGCTGAAATTAAATCATTACAAGCACAAGTCAATCCACATTTCTTTTTTAATGCTATTAACACTATATCAGCACTAGTACGAATTGATAGTGAAAAAGCACGACGTTTACTGATTCAACTCAGTCAGTTCTTCCGCTCTAATCTTAATGGTGCACGTAATAATACAATTACTTTACAAAAGGAATTACAACAAGTAGCAGCATATTTATCCTTAGAGCAAGCACGTTATCCAAATAGATTTAACATACATTATCGAATTGATGATCAGTGTCAAGATGCGCTTATCCCACCTTTTATAATTCAAATATTAGTGGAAAATTCTATTAAACATGCATTTAAAAATCGTAAAGTGAATAATCATATTGATGTGAATGTTAGCATGAAACAAGACTACTTAAGTATATCTGTTCAAGATAATGGGCAAGGCATACCAGCTGATCAATTAGATATCATTGGATATACGACAGTGACGTCTACCACTGGTACTGGTAATGCCTTAGTCAATCTTAATAAAAGACTTACTGGACTATTTGGAACAACATCGGCACTAAACATTCAATCTTCTCAATCAGGCACGACTGTAAGTTGTTTAATTCCGTATAAATCTTCTAAGGAGGAACACTTTAATGAAAGCGTTAATCGTTGATGATGAGCCACTTGCAAGAAATGAATTACAATATCTTTTAAATCTTAATGATGCTATAGATGAAATTGAAGAAGCAGAAAACATAGAAGAAACATTGGAGAAGTTACTCTACAACACATTTGACTTAATATTCTTAGATATAAATTTAATGGATGAAAGTGGTATTGATTTAGCTCAAAAAATTAATAAAATGAAGCAATCACCACATATTATCTTTGCAACCGCTCACGAGAAATTCGCAGTCAAAGCTTTTGAATTAAATGCAACCGATTATATACTAAAACCTTTTGAAAAAGATCGTATTAATCAAGCTGTAAATAAAGTTGGCATGGCTAAAGATAAATCAAAAAACAAAGATAAAACTATCACACCTAAATATATTGATTATAGTGATGATGAGCACGCTCAAACACATGTACTACCAATTGAAGTGGATGAACGTATTCACATCTTAAATTTCACAGACATTATCGCATTATCTGTTAATAATGGGATTACTACGATAGATACAACAAAACAAAGTTATGAAACGACCGAAACACTTAATCATTACGAGAAAAAACTACCTTCCTCACTATTTATTAAAATACATCGCGCTACTATCGTTAATAAAGAACATATCCAAACAATAGAACATTGGTTTAATTATACATATCAGCTGACGTTAACCCATGAATTTAAATATCAAGTTAGTCGTTCTTATATGAAGACTTTTAAACAACAACTCGGTCTTCAATAAAATTTAAATCATGCTTTATGAATTTCACCTTTAAAATGGTGCACCTCACCCTAAAATATTTGTAAGTGAGCTATGAAACTACATATAGTAAACGCTTTCATTCTATAATATAACCATGAAGAAAACAGAGGGGAATGGTTATTTTGGAACAAACGCATCTCGTTAAAAACAAAGCGGTTGATAACAAGAAGTCAATGAAATACAGTATTTTTCAACAAGCATTAACGATTGCAGTGATTTTACTTATATCAAAAATTATTGAATCATTTATGCCTATACCAATGCCAGCTTCAGTCATTGGACTCGTACTATTATTTATCGCATTGTGTACAGGCATTGTGAAATTAGGTCAAGTTGAGACTGTGGGAACTGCATTAACCAATAATATTGGATTCCTATTCGTACCAGCTGGTATTTCAGTCATTAACTCTTTACCAATCCTTAAGCAAAGCCCTATTTTAATTATTTTACTTATTATTATTTCAACACTTTTATTATTAATTTGTACTGGCTTTGCGTCACAATTATTAGTGACGAAATCACTTTTCCCTTCTAAAGAGAAAAATGAAGAAACAAGTCACATAGGAGGGTAATCAATGATTGAACATTTAGGAATCAATACACCTTATTTTGGGATATTAGTATCATTAATACCATTTGTCATAGCGACTTATTTTTATAAAAAAACGAATGGTTTCTTTTTACTAGCACCTTTATTCGTAAGTATGGTTGCAGGTATTGCTTTTTTGAAATTGACAGGAATTAGTTATGAGAATTATAAAATCGGTGGCGACATTATTAATTTCTTTCTAGAACCAGCTACAATATGCTTTGCGATTCCTTTATATCGCAAGCGCGAAGTATTAAAAAGATATTGGTTACAAATATTTGGTGGTATAGCTGTTGGTACAATTATTGCCTTGTTATTAATTTATCTTGTTGCAATAACATTCCAATTTGGCAATCAAATTATAGCATCTATGCTACCTCAAGCTGCAACGACAGCAATTGCATTACCTGTATCTGACGGTATCGGTGGTGTCAAAGAATTAACCTCACTCGCAGTTATTTTAAATGCAGTTGTCATTTCTGCTTTAGGTGCTAAAATAGTTAAATTATTTAAAATATCTAACCCTATTGCCAGAGGACTTGCACTAGGGACAAGTGGACACACTTTAGGTGTCGCGGCAGCTAAAGAATTGGGTGAGACTGAAGAATCAATGGGAAGTATTGCAGTTGTCATCGTTGGCGTTATTGTTGTAGCAGTAGTTCCTATCCTTGCTCCAATCTTATTATAATTACCCAAAACTATAAATATATCTAAAATACCCCTGAAAACTAAATATATTAAACAAACAATGCCTGGAACATTATTTTGTGTTCCAGGCATTGTTAATGTATAAGCAACTGTTGACTAAAATAATCTCTGTTTCAGTCACTGTCTATGCTTTTTATATTAATTAAGTTTATTGATATCTATTAACGTAATTTTTGTACTTGATGTTTTTGCATTGAATCTTTTTTGTTTTTACGAGTAGGATCTAAACGTTTTTCTAGATAACGTAATCCTATATCTATAATAATTGCTATTAAAGCAATTGGTATGGCACCTGCTAAGATGAATGTTGTTCCATCTGTTGAATTTGTACCACGAATAATAATATCACCTAGTGTTGGAGCACCGATAAATGACCCAATCGCTACTATTCCGATAGCAACAACAAGTGCAATTCTAACACCACCAATAATAACAGATAAAGATAATGGTAACTCTATCATTCTTAATATTTGATTCCCCGTCATTCCCATACCTTTACCAGCATCTTTAATATTTTCATCAACTTCTACAATACCAGTATAAGTATTTTTAATAATAGGTAATAACGAATACAGGAATACAGTTACAACAACAGTTGTTGGTCCTAATCCCATAGCCAACATAAGTATGGCCAACATAGCGATTGCTGGAACAGTTTGTATAATATTTGCAATTGTAATCACCGGCCACGATAAACGTCTATACTTAGCTATGAAAATACCAATAGGAATTCCAATTATACAAGCAAACAACACACCATATACCGACATTAATAGATGTTTGAAGAACAGTTCTAGAAGAAAGGCCCAGTTCAGTGAGTAATATTCGATGATTGAATGTAACAAATTACCTTTCATTACTTATGACCACCTTTCTTTTCTTCAAAGTAATGATGTTTCTTTAAATATTCTTCAGCTATCACTGCAGGTTCCTTACCTTTTCCATCCGCTTCATAATTTAACTTCTGCATTTCTTCTGTTGAGATTTTACCTTCTAATTTTTTTAGTGCCTTATCGATTTCTGGATTATCCTTTATTAATTGTTCATTTGCAAGTGGACTACCGTCATAAGGCGGGAAGAATTTACGATCATCTTCCAATATTTTCAAATCATAAGCTGCAATACGTCCATCTGTTGAATACCCAACTGCTACATCTAATTTATTATTTTTTAATGCATCATATACTAAACCAATTTGCATTGGACGCGCACTATCAAATTTAAATCCATAATCTTTAACAAAAGCTGGATATCCATCACCTGCACGGTTCATCCATTGGGTATCCATTCCAAGACGTAGTTCATCTTTATATTTCTCTAAATCTGATACTTTTTCTAAGTGATACTTTTTAGCCGTTTCTTTTGTCACCATGAATGCGTATGTATTCGCAAACCCAAGTGAATGATAAAACTTTTCATCATATTTCTTTTTAAATAAGCGTTGTGTTTCAGACATGGCTTTTTCAGGATCTTTAGTAGGTTTAGCTGCTAATACACTCGTCAATTCAGTACCTGTGTATCGTACAGCTGACATATTTGCATCTCCTCGTTGTAACGCATTATGTTGAATAATGCTAGAACCTAGGTTCCCAATCAACGTCGGTTTGATTTTTCCATCAGTTTCATGTTCAATTAATAATTTTTCCATATGACCTATAATCTTAGTTTCACTTGTTTCAGTCGTTGTAATTTTCACATCATCTTTTGCATTTCCATCACCTAAGCCTGGTAAACTGCATCCAGATAACACGATGAGAGATAATGCAATCAGAATCAGTGTATAGTTAAGATACTTCTTCAATGTCAATTCCTCCCATTTATCTAGATACTTTTAATCCTTTAGGTACAACCCATTTTTCAACTAATGAAAGTATAAAGTCAATAACTAATGCTAATAAAGTAACAACAATCGCTGCACTAATAATCATAGGTGGTTGATAGAGATTTAATCCATTAAATACAAGATCCCCAAGTCCACCCGCACCTACATAACTTGCGAGAGTTGCCCAACTAATGACGTATACACTTGATAGACGAATACCACTAATAATAAGTGGTAAAGCTAAAGGCATCTCAACATCTTTCATTAATTGAAATTTAGTCATTCCCATACTTTGACCAGCTTGAATAACATTTTTATCGATATTTTTAACACCTAATACTGTATTATTTAAAATTGGTAATAATACATAGATAAATAATGCAACAATAGCTGGTGTTTTTCCTACTCCAAATATTGGAATCATGATGGCTAGCACAGCCAAAGTAGGAATGGTTTGAAGCACGCCAGCAACTGTTAATACCACATTAGCAGTGCGTTGCGTTTTTGATAATAAAATACCTAAAGGGACAGCTACTACAATCGCTAACAATAATGCAAACATAGAAATATAAAAATGTTCTACCGCTTTCGATAAAAGTTGGCTACCGTATTCTTGTAAGAATGCTTTCATTATTAATCCTCACCTCTATGTTGGGCATCATGATAATCATTCACATCTTCATTTACGTTTGTTCGTGCATCAGTTTGATTTTGCGGTAAATCATGATTATTTTCATCTGAGCTTTCAATTGGGCTCTCATGACTATCAGAATCTTCTTCGCCCCAAATTGAGTCATACACAATATCGACTAAGTTTGCACGCGTAATTAAACCAATGAGATGTTCATCATTATCGACGACAGGTACATTTCTAACATTACGTTTTAGAATTGTACGCACAGAGTCTTGTAATTTTGAATTGATATGTACTTTGTAAACATCCCTTTGCATGGTATCAATTAATTCTTTACGCGCACGTAATCCTTGATTGATATCTTCAATATCTAAAAATCCTAATAATTTATTTTGATTATTGACTACAAAAATAGTATCTACACGACGTGTTCTCATAATATCTACAGCATCATTCAATGAATCATCTGCTTTAACAGTGACGGGTTTGATCATAGCACTTTCTACAGATTTCATATTAGGACGATCCTGAATCAAGCGATTTTGCCCAATAAAATCTCTAACAAAGTCATTTGCTGGATATCGTAAAATATTGTCAGGTGTATCGTATTGAACGACTTTTCCCTTAGACATAATACATATTTTGTCTGCTAATTTGATGGCCTCATCCATATCATGAGTGACAAAAATAAATGTTTTTCCTAATTTTTGTTGTAATTCCTTTACTAAATCTTGTAATGTATCGCGTGTAATAGGGTCTAATGCACCGAAAGGTTCATCCATTAATATAATATCTTGTTCAGCTGCTAAAGCGCGTACAACACCAATTCGTTGTTGTTGCCCTCCTGATAATTCAGCTGGATAACGATCTAAATATTCTTCAGGTAAATCTACCAGTTTAATAAGTTCTTTAGCTTTTTCATCTTTCTTCTCTTTAGACCATTTTAAAAGTTTAGGTACTAAAACAATATTTTCTCGAATAGTCATATGTGGCATCAAACCAATTTGTTGAATGACATAACCGATACTTCTCCGCAATTCAACAGGATTCATATTACGGACATCTTTTCCATTCATCATAATCTGGCCATCTGTCGCCTCAATCATACGATTAATCATGCGTAGTGCAGTTGTTTTACCACTACCACTCGTCCCAATAAAAGCGATAAATTCACCAGATTGAATATCCAAAGAAATATTATCTACCGCTTTTTTATTCCCTGAATAAATCTTGGTTAAGTTTTTAATACTTAACATAATTGTCTTCCCCTTCCTATATAAAGAATGTCTTGTTCCATGACCTAAAAAAGACCTCTGATGCAATTGTTAAACAAATAATGACTAAAGTTAAACAAAAGACAAAGGCCTTTGCTTATATATTTTTACGTTAAATTAATAGTCTTAAACATTAACCATTAATATGCTATACATGAAAACAGAGACAGATACTAATATATACCCAATGAGTTGAAAATAAACACTTTTCACAGAATTTTTATAATTATTTCTATGTTAAAAAAATTATAAATTAAGAAATCTACGGTTGTTTATGTAAATGATTCACTATCTACGAATTAAAAGTTTAATTTTTATAATATTGTGAAAAATATCACATTATATGTCGGTGTTCTCTTGAAAACAGAGCATTTTAGTATTATGCTCAAAATGTAATAAGAATTATTACATCACATTAAAGACTGATATTCATATTTTGCAGTCAAATTTATATTTAAGGGGTTTTTATTATGAAAGCAGCAGTATGGTATGGACAAAAGGATGTACGCGTTGAAGATCGCGAACCCAAAGTAATAAAAGACAATGAAGTTCAAGTTAAAGTCTCTTGGGCTGGTATCTGTGGTACAGATTTACATGAATATTTAGAAGGACCTATTTTTATTTCAACTGATCAACCGGACCCACTACTTGGTCAAACTGCACCTGTGACTCTAGGTCATGAATTTTCTGGTGTCGTAGAAAATGTTGGTAAAGACGTATCACGTTTTAAAAAAGGGGATCGTGTGGTAGTTAATCCAACAGTGTCTAGAAGAGAAAAGCCGGAAAATGTTGACTTATATGATGGTTATTCATTTATAGGACTAGGTTCTGATGGTGCGTTTGCCGAGTTTACCAATGCTCCTGAAACAAATGTTTACCATCTACCAGATAATGTTTCAGCACGAGAAGGTGCTCTTGTAGAACCAACAGCAGTTGCTGTCCAAGCAGTTAAAGAAGGCGAATTATTATTCGGTGATACTGTAGCGGTATTTGGCGCTGGGCCAATTGGTTTGTTAACTATCGTTGCAGCAAAAGCTGCTGGTGCAAGTAAAATATTTGTCTTTGACTTATCAGAAGAACGTTTAGCGAAAGCTAAAAGTGTAGGTGCGACTCACGTGTATAACTCAGGTAACGTTGATCCAGTACAAACAGTTTATGAACACACTGACAACGGTGTAGATGTGTCATTTGAAGTTGCTGGTGTAGGTATTACTTTACAACAATCTATTGAAGTAACACGTCCACGTGGTACTGCTGTCATCGTATCAATCTTCGGTCATCCCGTAGAATTCAATCCATTATTACAAATGAATAAAGGTGTCAAATTAACAACTACAATTGCTTATACACCAACTACATTCCAACAAACAATAGATTTAATCGCTAATGGTAGCTTAAATGTTAAAGATGTCGTAACAGATCAAATTGAATTAGAGAATATTGTTGAAAGTGGCTTCAATCAACTTGTAAACGATAAATCTCAAGCTAAAATTTTAGTGCGTTTAAATGGAGACCAAAAATAATTCTAAACAGAATATCATTCATTTTATACGAAAGGTTGGGTAATCCCAACCTTTTTGTATATCTATTTATCGTTCATGCCCTTACCTTGTAGTATAGCGTTCATATATTTATCAATACGATTATATCGCGTCTGACTACGTTTAGCCTGTGAAAAATAATATAGATATTGATGTTGACGTCCTGGCGTTAATTGATAAAATGCTTCTTTTAAACGGGGGAACTCTTCAAATTTTTGTTGTAGCTCCTCAGGTACTTCATAATCTTCATTCTTTTTCATTGGTACATTTTTACCAGCTTTTTCAGTTTTAATTGCTTCATTCAAGTAGTATTTTATTTCATCTTTACGCTTTTCTATTTCTTCTAAACTGTTAAAACGTAATTGTCGTGCTGCCTGTACTCTTTCAGTTTGTTGAATCAATGTATGATACTTATCTTCAAGTATTGCTCCTTTTTGAAAAAGCAACGCTACATAATCTTTAAATCCATGTATTAGCACAACATTTTTATTGTTTATCGTATAACAAGGATGCATCCATTTATAATTTTCTTCAAGTTCAGTTTCATTAAAAATTAAATTTCTCAAAAATTTATAACAATCTTGCCATTGGCTTTCTTTAGCTAAAAATTGATCAACTTGCTCATTTTTTTGTTTATTCATTCATTACTACACCTCTTTTAATTAACATTACCTTCTCATATTATATATTTGTTATTTATTCATATTTAATTAAACAATATTAATTGTATTATTACAAAAATTTAGTTTGACTAATGTTTTAACTAGCGTATAATTATAGCGTAATATTTTTGTTGATTATTCAACATATATAAAGGAGTATTTATGAAAAATAAAAACAAATCAAAAAGTAATAAGATAAGCCTTTCTCAACTTGTCCTCCTTGGTCTTGGTTCATTAATAGGATCAGGTTGGTTATTTGGAGCGTGGGAGGCATCTTCAATGGCCGGTCCAGCCGCCATCATTTCCTGGGTTATCGGTTTCTTAGTAATTGGAACGATTGCCTATAACTATATTGAGATAGGAACTATGTTCCCTCAATCAGGCGGTATGAGTAACTACGCACAGTATACTCACGGCTCATTACTTGGTTTTATTGCAGCTTGGGCGAACTGGGTATCATTAGTAACAATTATCCCTATTGAAGCTGTGTCTGCTGTTCAATATATGAGTTCTTGGCCATGGGATTGGGCTAAACCAATGGGATCTTTAATGAAGGATGGCTCAATCAGTACTTACGGTTTGATCGCTGTTTACATCATTATTGCAATCTTTTCATTATTAAACTATTGGTCAGTAAAATTATTAACATCATTTACAAGTTTAATTTCCGTATTCAAATTAGGTGTCCCTATTTTAACCATAATTATGTTAATGGTTTCCGGTTTTGATACAGGTAATTATGGACACTCTATCGGTACATTTATGCCATACGGAAGTGCACCTATTTTTGCTGCAACAACAACATCTGGAATTATCTTCTCATTTAATGCATTCCAGACAATTATTAACATGGGATCAGAGATTAAGAATCCAGAGAAAAACATCGCACGTGGGATTGTTATTTCACTTACATTAAGTGCTATATTATATATTGTTTTACAAAGTACGTTCATTACATCAATGCCAAGTTCGATGTTGCATGAACATGGATGGAGCGGTATCAATTTCAATTCACCATTTGCAGATATGGCAATTTTATTAGGTCTTAACTGGTTAGCAATATTACTTTATATGGAAGCAGTTGTGTCACCGTTTGGTACTGGAGTTTCTTTTGTTGCCGTTACTGGACGTGTGTTACGCGCTATGGAAGAAAATGGGCATATTCCTAAATTCTTAGGTAAAATCAATAAAAAGTATAATATCCCACGTGTTGCCATTGCATTTAATGCAATTATCAGTATGATTATGGTGACATTGTTCCGCGACTGGGGTACACTAGCTGCAGTTATTTCTACTGCAACATTAGTTGCATATTTAACTGGTCCAACAACGGTTATTTCATTACGTAAAATGGCTCCAAAAATGACTCGTCCATTCAAAGCTAATATTTTAAAATTTATGGCACCTTTATCCTTTGTTTTAGCATCATTAGCTATCTATTGGGCAATGTGGCCAACGACAGCAGAAGTTATTTTAATTATTATTTTAGGTTTACCTATTTATTTCTTCTATGAATATAAAATGAATTGGAAGAATACTAAAAAACAAATTGGCGGAAGCTTATGGATTATTATCTACCTTATTGTTCTCGCATTCTTATCATTTATTGGAAGTAAAGAGTTCAAAGGCTTAAATTGGATTCACTATCCATGGGATTTCTTAGTCATCGTAATCGTTGCATTAATCTTCTATCAACTTGGTACGACAAGTTACTTTGAAAGTATTTATTTCAAACGTGCAAACAAGTTGAATAAAAAAATGGGCGACAAATTGCGTAAAACACGAAAAAAAGCGCGTCATAAAGATTGGAAAGAACGCGATAGACAAGAACAACAAAATCAATAAGACGACAGCTTATAGAACATAAAATATTTATAATAAAAGCTTGGGACTATCATCATTGTCTCAAGCTTTTTAATATACCAGTAAATATGAATTAAATTCAAAAGTTTATATAATTCTATCTGATATCATTCGTTAAATATTCAGTTATACACTTAATATCATTTTTACTTCGTTTGTAAATTTAATTTTTTAACACATTATTCAAGTCAATCATCAACAGTTCTTTTCACTTTGTTACTTGGTCACATTTCATCTAAATATTATTTTTCATGTTATAGTTAAGCTACGACTTTATATGTAAAGGTGTGTTCAAACATGGTTCAAGTCAAGATAGGTAACTGTACCATCAATGGCTTACACAAAAAGAATATTGATGTATTCTTAGGTATCCCGTATGCCAAACCATTCAATAAGATATCTCGATTCCAACATTCAAAGCTTATGGAACTAAGCAAACCAATGATTGATGCAACTCATATTCAATCCATCCCACCACAACCCTACAATTTACTTGAAGACTTTTTTTCGACGACAGATTCATCGTTTAATTCTTTTAAACAAAATGATTATTGCCTGTTTTTAAATATTTGGAAACCATCATCCAATCAAAATCATTTACCTGTAGTGATTTACTTTTATGGTGGTAGTTTTCTTCAAGGACATGGTACAGCTGAACTATATTGTCCTGAACACATAGTAGAACAAGAAAATATAATAGTAGTTACTTTTAATTATCGCTTAGGTGCACTCGGCTACCTAGATTGGTCTTATTTTAATCAACATTTGAACTATAATAATGGGATTTCTGATCAAATTAACGTTTTAAAATGGGTACATCAATATATCGAACATTTTGGCGGTGATCCAAATAACGTGACACTAATAGGTCAATCTGCGGGTAGTATGAGTATCATGACATTAATGCAAATGCCCGAACTTGATGATTATTATCATAAATTAATGTTATTAAGTGGAACGTTAACAACTGATACACCACTCAATGCACATACTAAAGTACAACATTTTTCACAACTCATGAGACATTATTTTCCTAATAAAACACTTAAGACACTTACCAGTGATGACATTTTATATCTAATGGAGTCTCAAAAAATAGAGCGCGGAAGATCTCGTGGACTTGATTTGATTTATCAACCTATTAAAGATCATCATATGTCACGATCCATTAAAAAATTCTCCAAGCCGACATTCATGAGTTATACACACGATGAAGGTGATATTTATATTGAAGACGCAACACGCACCTTACCTTCTGAACGTTTTATTCACTTGATGACTCAATATGGTGCACACGTCGAAAAAATTGATGTCATCACAATGAAACAACAAAGAAATTTAATAACAGAGTATTGTTTTGTTCGTCCGACTTATCTATTTTTAAATCAAATGAATAGTTGCGACACTTGGCTAGCACGTTTTGATTGGCATCAACCCCATACCTCCTACTTTAAAAGTGCATATCATATATTGGATTTAATATTTTGGTTTGGTCACCTCTCTATTTTGACTAAAAATCATTATTCTGTAACCCAACATGATATGAATTTAAGTCGTAACATGATATCTGACTTAGCTTATTTTGCCCGAAAAGGTAGGATGCCATGGAAATGTTATGAACCTCAACATCAAGCGTTACATATCTATAAATAAAGACTGGAAAAGGCACTGATAACATACACGAATCTAATACCATAAAGATACTTCTATATGCTATCGTGCAAACCTTTTCCAGTCATAAATTTTTAGCATAGTGTCTATTTTTTAAAGTGAATACAATGATAAGACTAATTAAACCTATCAATGCACTAGTATAAGTAACATATTCCACTGATAAATGTGTCATAACGAGTCCACCTACGATTCCGCCAACGCCAATACCGGCATTGAGACTCGACATATTCCAACTCATCACTTGGCTTGTATCACCTTCGACGTGTTCAATAATACCGCTTTGAATAGCTGGATTTGTACTCCACTGCATTAAATTCCACATAAATAAGCCGACTAATAATAATCCTGTTCCTGGTAATAATAAGTTAAGAATTATCATCATTATTATAAATATTGAAATCGAAATTATTAACCAACGCTTACTAGTAAACTTATCAGATAAAACACCGCCTAATGAAGTACCAATCACACCTGCTACACCATTAACAAGCAGTGCTAAAGAGACAAAAGACATCTCATGTCCATTTGATAAAATTAATGGATTAATAAACACGAATGTTACAGAATTAGCAACCAGCACTAAAAATGTAATCATCAGATATTTAATAACCTCTCGAGGTCTTATGACGCTTGAGCCAGTTTGTGATTCACTACTAGCTGAACGACGTGTTTGATTTGGATGTGATAATTCATCTTCTTTTGGTAGATATATTAACATCAAAACACCAACAAATACACTTACAATAATAATAAATAAAAATGTAAATCGCCATCCTACCCAGTCGCCAATCACTGTACCGATGGGAACACCAAAGACATTCGCCCCACTAAAACCTGTATAAACAATACCAATCATTTTACCTCTGTTTTTTGCTGATGTGAGCATCGCCGTGAGTGCTAAAACTTTCACAATAATGAGTGAAGCTGCGGCAGAAGATAAAATACGTCCTACAACTATTATTGCAAAATGAGGCGCAATGGCAATCATACCATTCCCGAAGATAAAGATAATTAACGTCCATAATAATACTGATCGCGAAGCAAACCGATGAGTCAATTTCACTAATAACGGACCACATATCGCAAAGGTAAGCGCGTACAACGTCACCAGTTGCCCAACCACCGCTTCAGAAACATGAAGATCTTGACTCATTAAATTCATAATACCTGCAACCATCATCTCAACCATACCTACGATAAAAACACTTAATATAAATGTTGTTGTGCGTGCGACAGTCATAATATCTAGATGCCCCTTTCAAAGTAATGACGTAACTATTGATTTTGACTAAAATAAAACAGCTACAAACTTATCATTGTTTATAACTGTTTTATTATATAATATTTAAAGCTGTACTGTGTAGATTAACAACGATATTTAACTACTTTGTCTTGTGCGTTGCGTTCTAGCAATGAGTTGATGACGAGCATTAAAGAACTGGCCGTAACTCATATACGTTGCAATGAGCGCAGACATAATCGTCGCTGTTGTATGAATAAACACGACAAGCAATTGAAATTTAATTGCTTGAAGTGGGTCAACGCCTCCGATAATCAATCCCGTCATCATACCTGGAATTGAAACTAAACCATATGTTTTTACAGAATCAATTGTAGGAACAATCGCTAAGCGTATACTTTCTCTAATAGATGATTTTGATGCGAGCTTAGGTGTCGCTGCTAACGTAAGTTTGGATTCAATATCAGAAACATCTTGAACAAATGCTCTTTCTAAATTCTGATAAGCGAGATTAATCGCGATTAAACCATTATTAGCTAACATACCTCCAATTGGAATCACTTCATTCGCTGTAAATTTAATTGCACCTGTAGCAACAGTTGCCGCCAATGGTAGTGCTGTTCCCACAAATATAGCCACAAATGATATCCAAAAGACATGATGCATGACAGGTGAAGCACGACTTATTGTATTCCAAGATGCATTAATAATAATGACTAACACACAAAGCACTAATAACCATTTTTCATTAATTTCGAAAATATAATGTAATAAAAAACCTAAAATCAATAATTGTATGGTTGCTCTAATTGTAGCAATAACTAAATCTTTGATAATATGTAATCCTTCTTTATAAGAAATAAAGATAGGGATTAGTAATAAAAGTGCTGTCAGACAAAGTGCTGTATTACTCATTACCATTCAACTCCTCATCACTCGATATCTTACCGTCAGTAATTGTGATTCTACGCTTAAAATGACGCATACTTTGGTCATCACTATGCGTAATCCACAAAATGGCAATCCCTTTATCCGCTAGTTTAAATATAATTTCTTCAATTTTCTTTTTATTATATGTATCTAAAGCGCTAGTAGCTTCGTCCAATAATAAAACTTCAGGTTCATACATGAGTTGTCGTGCGATGGTAATACGTTGTTGCTCTCCCCCAGACATGTGCTCAATTTGAGCATCTAACTGATAATTACCTAGTCCCACTTGAGAGATGAGCTGTTTCGCTTTATCACGGTCATAAGCTTCATTTCTAGCCTCAGCAGGAAATTTCATATTATCTTCAATTGTATAACCAATTAACTCACTTTGTTGCATTAAATAACTCACACGTGTTCTTATCTCTTCCGGCTTATAATCAAAGTAAGATTGATCATTCAAATATAAATCTCCACTCGTAGGACTAATTAAATGATTCAATTGTTTGAGTAAAGTACTCTTACCGCTTCCAGAAGGACCTACGATAGCAATCGTGTCTCCTTTATTAATATTCAAATTAATATCATCTAAGATCGTACGATTATCAACCTTGTATGTAAGATGTTCAACCTTAAGTAGCAATTTAAACACATCCTTATATCGACATTACTAAACTCTATTCCCTATTTTGACTATTTTATTATTATTAAATTTAAGTTTGTACCTGTTAAATTATAGTACTCAATCACTCACTTATATTATAGATGTATATACACTTATAAATGCAACCACACTTAAAATCATATGCATTAGTATAGCAACTGCTAAATTTCTACCACTAGAATAATTATTATCTGAACTAGTTTATTTGAGAGTGTTGGGTTCTAATATGAAGTAATAGTTTACTTAAACGCAATCGTATAAGTAGAAGCACTGTTCAAAATGCTATTAAATTTGTAATCATATGCAAAGCAATTGGTACTGCTAAATTACGGTGGCTAAAATGGTAACCTATAACAAATACGACTGCTGCAATAAAGTAAGGTCCTGCTTCAAATGGTGAAACTGCATCGGTACAATGAAAATATGTAAATCCCACTACTGACACAATATACATCAAACCATAAGTTAATTTTTTACCTAGTTCATGAATGATTAAATGACGAAATAAAAGTTCTTCAATGATTGGTGTAAAAATAACAATATCTATAAATAGTATGGGTGTTATCCACGTATGTGTAAATAACTCTTCAATTCCCTCTTCATTAACTGTCTCATAATATTGATACTGTTCAGGTAAAAAATCAATTGAATATTCCCAAAGACTTGTAAAAATCTCTGTACTTAACGCACAAATAATAAGTAAAGGTATATATTTTTTTAATTCTTTAATTTTAGTCATTGCAGTCGTTATCATCGTACTTTTATGTAATAAATAAAAAATAAGAATAACAATTGCCTCTCCGACAAACGCATATACAGTACTTGCATCATTATAAAAGCTATTTAAATAATCTTCAGATAAATAACCATTAACTATAGCTAATATCCACGTTGTAATATTAGCGAACAAATCTGGTAAAATAAAAATTGCCAAAATATATAGAGGAACAAGCAAAAAATCCCTTTTGACTATTTTCTTTAATTTAAATGTTCCCTCAACGGTAGTTTGAGTTTGACAATAACAATGTTGTACTTCCTTTGACATAATAAACTCCTATTTCGAACTTTTCTTCTTAAAAGTTGGTATACTTACTTAAAATTTCTATAAAAAGGATACATTGCAAAATCACTTGAAATATATAAGTGACAATTAAATTATCCCGCGATTTAATATATAGTATTGTAGCTGCTGAAGCAATAACGATATATGGAAGAATTTCAAAAATCGATGCCATGTCGTAAACATGTACGATCGTTTCAATAACAATAGACAAACCAATTACAAATTGTCTATTCCATACTTTTCCTAATTCATGGATGATGAGATATCTATAAATGATTTGTTCTACCATTGGACGTAAGAATACCATGGATATAAAAGTAACTAACAACACATAAGGTGATTTAAATAGTCCTAATGTACGTTGTTCGTATTGCGTGAGATAATAACTTAAATGATAAGGTAATGCTGTTCCAATCACCCGAACTATAAGTAATAATAAATATACGACAATCGCAACTATTACAATTTTAATTATTTTATTCTTTGCAACTATCCATTGTTGCTTCATCACATCATTTATTACAGATTGATGCATTTTATAAAAGATAACTAATATTAGACCTTGAGCAATCACAAAACTTAAACTCAATGAAAAATGATACAACCATTGTGGTGGTGCTTGTTGTGTTATCATTGCAGTAATCCCTAATGAGCCGAAAACAACAATGATTGGTACGATACTTTGTAATAAAATATAAGCTGGTATTAATATAAAATTTCTTTTTAAAACTGTCCCACTGTCTGATAAATGATACGGTCGACCTTGTTTCTCTGAAGATTGTTTAATATCCATGTTGTCCCTCTTCTCGCATAAAACATATATTTTTATCTTAATACAGCCGCACAATAATTTTAATGTTTTTCTATTAGACTTTCATTGTAAAACGCATACAGTGTTGTATCATAATATTGAAAACGTTTTTAGGGGGTATTGTTTATGTCAGTTTTAACTGTCATGCAATTCATAGTCAATATTATCATCATGATTGTGTTATTAACGATTATGATTCTTGGGGTTATTTGGTTATTTAAAGACAAAGGTCAAAATCAACACAGTGTACTAAGAAATTTTCCTGTTTTGGGTCGAATACGTTATATTTCTGAAAAAATCGGTCCCGAATTAAGACAATATTTCTTCGCAAACGATAATGAAGGAAAACCTTTTTCACGAAGTGATTATAAAAATATTGTTTTAGCTGGAAAATATAAATCACGAATGACTAGTTTCGGTACAGGTAAGGATTATGAAGAAGGGTTTTATATTCAGAATACGATGTTCCCACTTCAAGCAACTGAATTACATATCGATCATACTGAATTCATTTCTACATTCTTATATCATATTGAGAATGAGCGCCTATTTAGTAGAGAAGAACACAGAAAAAGCGCTCAGGTTGATCCGTTTTTCTTAACTGATGAACATGCAGTCATATTAGGCTCTAACCTTAAACATCCCTTTAAAATTAAACGATTAGTTGGTCAATCTGGGATGAGTTATGGCGCTTTAGGTAAAAATGCAATTACTGCACTGTCAAAAGGATTAGCTAAAGCTGGTACTTGGATGAATACTGGTGAAGGCGGACTATCTGAATATCATTTAAAAGGCAATGGCGACATCATTTATCAAATAGGTCCGGGACTCTTTGGTGTTAGAGATCATGATGGTAATTTTAATAAAGATATGTTTATCAATCTTGCCGAACACGACAATGTACGTGCATTTGAAATCAAGTTAGCACAAGGCGCTAAAACACGTGGTGGACATATGGAAGGCAACAAAGTCACAGAAGAGATTGCACGCATTAGAAATGTGAAACCATATGAAACTATTAATTCACCTAATCGTTTTGATTTTATTAAAAATCCAACAGATTTACTGAATTTCGTTAATCAATTACAATCAATAGGTCAAAAACCGGTAGGCTGTAAAATTGTTGTTAGTAAAGTTGAAGAAATAGAGACGTTAGTTAAAACAATGGTAAACATGGATACATACCCAAGCTTTATTACTGTTGACGGTGGCGAAGGTGGTACAGGCGCTACTTTCCAAGAGCTTGAAGATGGTGTAGGTTTACCATTATTTACAGCACTTCCTATCGTTTCAAGTATGTTAGAAAAGTATGGTATAAGAGATAAAGTTAAAATTTTTGCGTCTGGCAAATTAGTGACTCCAGATAAAATCGCAATTGCATTAGGATTAGGTGCAGATCTCGTCAATATTGCTAGAGGGATGATGATAAGTGTAGGATGCATCATGAGCCAACAATGTCATTTAAATACATGCCCAGTCGGAGTAGCAACAACCGATCCTAAAAAAGAAAAAGGACTTATTGTTGATGAAAAACAATACCGTGTTACAAATTATGTTACAAGTTTGCATGAAGGATTATTTAACATCGCTGCAGCTGTAGGCGTTCATAGTCCAACGGAGATTACTTCCGATCATATTATCTATAGACAATTAGATGGCACTACAACGTCCATTCAGGATTATAAACTTAAATTAATTTCTTAAATCACAACATCGAAAAGGAGCGAGACAGAATGCTGTCTCACTCCTTTTCAATTTAATTATCTTCATTCATTTTACTTTTATCTTTTAAACCATTACGTTTGAGTTGTTTAACAACCCTATCCATACTCACATGGTCACCTTTTTTGGCATCGGATGATATGAAACCTAAATTTTTCTTAAGCTGATCGATATCCGCATCTTTATAATCAATATCGATATGTTCGATGGCCTTTCGATCTTTAAAATCAGCTTTATATGTGACACCTTCTATCCCTTTAAAGGCTTGCTCATCATTTTTAAACATTTGTTTCGCTTCATCTTTAGTAATGCCTAAATCATCATATTTAACTGTTGCTATAGTAGATTGTTTGAGAACTTCATCATCTTTGTATGTCAAAGATGTAATCACTTGCTTTCCGTTGACTTCGCCTTCATAAGTTTTTGTGCGTTCCTTCCCACATGCTGAAAGAGATACAGCACTTATCACTATTACTACTAAAAGCGATATGACTTTTTTCATAGTAGTCGCCTTCTCTCATCTTTAATCATGTTAATTATATCATCTTTAATTTGAATATGTTACTTATATGAAGATAAATATCTTTTTATTTTGAAAATTTAAACATCTATAAACATGGGATTCAGAATTTCACTATTTAGAATGTTATACTACTTTTAAAGACTTATTAATGGAGGAATGACTATGCCAGAATCTAAAGCATTACTTAAATCTTTGACAGATGTTAATGGCATTTCTGGACATGAAATGCAAGTTAAATCATTGATGAAAGATTATTTAACACCTGTCAGCGACGAGATTGTTGAAGACCGATTAGGAGGTATTTTTGGTAAAAAGAATGCTACTCATGGAACTAAATCTTTAATGATTTCCGGTCATTTAGATGAAATTGGCTTTATCGTTACACAAATTGATGAACAAGGATACATTTATTTCACGCCCATTGGTGGCTGGTGGAATCAAGTCATGTTATCTCAAAAAGTGACGATTACTACTGAAAATGGTAAAGAGATACGTGGAATTATTGGTTCTAAACCACCACATGCCCTCTCATCAGAAGAGCGTAAGAAGCCTGTTGATATTAAAAATATGTATATCGATATTGGTGTAGGTAGTAAAGAAGAAGCGAAAGAAGCAGGAATTGAATTAGGTAATATGATTACACCTTATAGCGAATTCGAATCGCTAGCCAATGATAAATACTTAACAGCTAAAGCGTTCGATAATCGATATGGATGCGCACTTGCTGTTGATGTACTTCAACAACTTAAAGATGAAAACATAGATATCAATCTATATGCCGGTGCAACTGTACAAGAGGAAGTAGGTTTACGTGGTGCTAAAGTTGCAGCAAATTTGATTAAACCTGATTTAGCAATCGCTGTGGACGTCGGGGTTGCATACGATGTTCCAGGTATGACGAGTGAAAAAAATGAAGGTAAGTTGGGTGATGGCCCGTTAGCAATATTGATGGATGCCACTAGTATCGCTCACGATGGTTTGCGCAAACATATTAAAGATGTTGCTGAGCATCATAATATTCCTGTACAGTGGGCAACAACACCTGGTGGTGGTACAGATGCAGGTAGCATTCATGTAGCCAATGAAGGTATCCCAACAATTACAATCGGCGTGCCATTAAGATACATGCACTCTAATGTATCAGTGCTCAACATTGATGATTATACAAATTCAGTGCGCTTAATTACTGAGATTGTTCGCTCATTAAATGATGACAGTTATCAAGCACTTATGTGGTAAATGAAGGAGGTATATCATGTTTTCTACTGGTAATAAAGCTAAAAAGACTATATTTGGAGCTATGACTTGTTCAAAATGTGGTAAGACACTCAATAATGATGAAAACATTACCATTAAAATAAATACTAAAGAATTAAAAGGTTATACTCACTTATCAAGTTGGGCTGATGCACAGTATAAATTGTGTGAAATCTGCTCAGAATAATCATTACCAGAGCACAAATGAATTAAGTTAACATTCATATTAGAATTTACTGCCACATCTCAATAACAAAAATTAAATTTGTTAAAATGCTTCAATAAAAATAAACCTTATTTCGGTGATTGCCCGACAATATATTAAAACATGCCTGAGACAAGAAATGATGTCTTAGGCATGCTTTATTTTCAATAATTTTATTTAGTAGAGTTTTTCCAACTTTCATCACTTAACATTTCTCCAGGCCATGTATAAGCCATCACGCCACCATCGATACGAATAGTTTCACCAGTTATAAATGAACTATCATCAGAAGCTAAAAATGCTACAAGTTTCCCGACTTCATCCGGTGTTCCTAGTCGACCTAATGGTGTTACCCATTTTTGATTTTCTCGGAATGTTTGTCCGGCCTCTTCATCTGATGTACCTGCTAAATTATCAACAAGTGGTGTTTCGATTGTTCCAGGTGCTATGGCATTAGCACGAATATTTTCACGTCCATATTCTATAGCGATAGATTTTGTGAAATTAATGACACCACCCTTTGCAGCATTATACCCTGAACGGTATAAATCGGCAGCTTGTCCAGAGAATGAAGCTGTATTAATAATAGAACCACCTTGTTTCATCATTAAAGGTAATAAAAATTTAGTTACTAAAAACGTTCCTCTCATATCAACAGCCATAATTTTATCAAACACTTCAACTGGATACTCATGAATACGTCCGGCGCCATTATCTACACCCGCATTATTAAAAATAACATCTACATGTCCAAAGTCTTGTGCTATTTTTTCTGAGAATTGTTTGACTTGTTTATCATCTGAAATATCTACGCGATATGCAGTTGCTTTCCCACCATTATCATTAATAGACTGTACAGTTTCTTCTAATTGATCTGATATATCAAGCGCTAACACATGTGCGCCTTCTTTTGCTAACGCCACGGCTGATGCTTTCCCAATACCAGTACTCGCACCAGTAATCACTGCGATTTTGTTTTCTAAACGTTCCATCCAAAGTCACTCTCCTATCACTTGTACATACTTAATACAATTAAGTATCATGTTAGTTTAATTTTTCCACGATGTGAATCAACTTAAACAGTGATAAAAATAAGACACACGAAAAAAATAAATAGCTGAGTTAAGTTATACACTTATATACTTTTCTTTTTACTAAAATTATATTTTTAAAAATTATAATTACTAATCAATCATCTTAAATATTTCAGAAAAATTAACTGTAAGTTCTTTTCAATTTATCTATATCATGTACAATAAAATTAAATAGGGATTATTTTAAACGCATTGTTTGAATAATAGGAGGCACACATGGAAGAAAGAATTGGTTTGATAGACATTGGTTCCAACACGATTCGACTTGTTATATTTGGCTACAATAAAAAAACTGGACTCAATGAAATACTGAATATAAAAACACCTGCACGATTAAGTCAATATCTCACAAAGTCCAATGAAATGAATGATGAAGGTATTCATGTTTTAAAAGAGACATTAAGCAGTTTTAGAAAAGTTGCAGATAAATTTAACGTTGATGCATTATATCCCATCGCAACAGCTGCTATTCGTCAATCTAAAAATCGTGAAGCTATCATTAAAGAAATTAAACAAGATATTCATATCGAAATTCAAATTGTACCTGAAGAAGATGAAGCATTTTACGGTTACTATGCGATTACACATACTACCGATATTGAAAATGGAATTTCTGTCGATATCGGTGGCGGTTCTACCGAAGTTACCCTTTTCAAAGATAAGCAACTTAAAGAGTCTCACAGCTTTCCATTCGGCGTGGTATCACTTAAGCGTCAGTTTTTTGGTGATAAAGAACATAATGACAAAACAGCCATTAAAAATATGGAACAGTTTTTATGTGAGCAATTTAGTCAGTTAGACTGGCTATCCAATCAACATATTGCGCTTGTAGGAGTAGGTGGTTCTGCACGTAATGTTGCACGCATTCATCAATCAGCACATGCATACCCTATCGGTGGCGTTCATAACTATACGATGACTTCGAAAGATATTAACAATGTTTATGATTTAATCCGTAAAAGTTCTCGCGATGAACTAACAAATCTAGACGGTTTAAGTCGCGACCGCGTCGATATTATTCTGCCGGCAATTTCCGTCTTTAAAACGCTTTTCAAAAAAATTGACGCCACACAATTCACCTTCTCAAGAAAAGGGATTCGTGAAGGATTTATTATGAACCACATCAGCAAACGATATCCTGATGAGTTTAATAAAAGTCACGTACGTAAAGATGCATTACGTCATTTAGCTAACGAATATCATATTGAAGAAACGAGTGCTAATCGTCGTGTGAAATTAGCTGAATCCTTATTGAATCAAATTATAAGTGAACGATCACTTAATATTTCGGAAATAGAAAAAGAATTATTTATTGAAGGTGCCTACATCTATTACCTAGGTAGTTTCATTGATTCAGACTCAAGTTCACCACATACGTATTACTTAATCGCAAATTCAATGATTAACGGCTTTTCACATAAAGATCGTGTGAAATTAGCTTTGTTAGCTAGTTTTAAAAACAAATCTTTACTTAAATTTTATTGCAAAGAAACAAAGTGGTTTAGTAGTAAAGAAATAGATACAATACAAGCTTTAGGAGGGATTATTAAATTTGCAAACACCTTAAATATCTCACATACTAGCTTTGTAGAGGAAGTTAAACTAAAAGCAAAGAAAGATGACAAATACGATTTAATAGTTTATTACAAAGGATCACCTATTGCAGAAGAATACCAAGCAAATCGTCAGAAAAAGCATATTGAGAAAATTTTAAAAGGTAAGGTTTCTATTATATTTACAAAATCTTAAAATTATTATGATATTTTAGATTGGTGCATGATAAAGATTAATTAATGAGGTGTATGTATAGTATGCAAACTCGATTGGGAGAAAAAGATATTAATTTACCGCAGTATTACAACAATAGGGAGTTAAGTTGGCTAGATTTTAACTACAGAGTATTACAAGAATCATATGATAAAAATAATCCGTTGCTTGAAAAACTTAATTTTATTTCTATCTTTAGTTCAAATTTAGATGAATTCTTTATGGTTCGAGTGGCTGGGTTAAAAGACCAAGTCAAAATGGGATATGACAAACCTGAAAATAAAGCACAAATGACGCCTCAAGAACAACTTGATGCTATTAAAATTAAAAATACAGACTATGTGAACACTCAATATCAACGTTATAACGAATTAATTAAAGAATTAGCCAATTACGATATTGAGATGGTAAAACCTGAAGACTTATCAGATGCATTGATAGAAAAATTAGAACAAGAGTTCAAGTTAAGTGTCTTACCAACACTCACTCCGTTAGGTATTGATGCGTATCATCCATTTCCAAAGTTAAATAATAAAAGTTTAAATATTTTTGTTGATATCGATACGGAAGATGCCATTAATTCAGCTATCGTTCAAATTCCTTCATTAATTCCACGCTTTTTAACTTTAAATGAGGGTACAAAACAATACGTTGTCATGGTCGAAGATGTGATTACGTATTTCATCAATTATCTATTTACAGGATACGAAGTACTAAATACTTTTACTTTCCGAATAACACGTAATGCAGATTTAACCATTCATGAAGATGGCGCTGAGGACTTGCTTATAGAAATTGAACGTTTTTTAAAAGAACGTAAGAGTGGTTCGGCTGTACGTTTAGAATTAGATTGTCGCACTTCTGAAAAAGAGAATGTAGAATGGTTAATCGATCAATTAGAAATTGAAGAAAATGATATTTATTATTTAGATGGGCCACTTGATTTAACATTCTTATTTGGATTGGTTGACCATCTATCTCATAAGCTCAAATATTTAACATATGAGAAATATACGCCTCAACCACCTAGATCATTAGGCAACAAGAATATCTATCAATTATCATTAGAAAGAGATATATTCTTCCACCATCCGTATGAATCTTTTGAACCAATAGTTGACTTTATTCGACAAGCAGCAGATGACCCAAATACAATCGCTATCAAACAAACCTTGTATCGAGTGAGTAAGGATTCGCCGATTATTAACAGCTTAAAAGAAGCTGCTGAAAACGGCAAGCAAGTAACGGTGCTCGTAGAATTAAAAGCACGCTTTGATGAAGAAAATAACGTACATTGGGCACGTATGCTAGAAGATGCTGGCTGTCATGTTATTTATGGTATGACACATTTAAAAACGCATAGTAAAATTGCGTTAGTCGTTAAACGCGTCAATAATGAACTTACGTCATTTGTTCATTTAGGTACAGGTAACTATAACGATAAAACTGCTAAATTATACACAGATATGGGTATCATCACGACAAATAAAGATATCGCTGAGGATGCAATTAACTTCTTTAATTACTTGAGTGGTTACTCAACAAAACCAGAATACAATAAATTGATTGTAGCACCATACGATATTCGAGACGTCTTCATTGATCGTATCGATAAAGAGATACGTAGTCATTTACAACATGGTAATGGTAAAATTATGATGAAAATGAACTCTTTAACCGATAAAACGATTATCGAAAAGCTCTTCGAAGCATCCCAAGCTGGTGTTAAAATACAACTCATCATTCGTGGTATCTGTTGTCTTAAACCAGGCATTCCAGGTATTAGCGAAAATATAGAGGTTGTTAGTATTGTGGGTCGTTTGCTTGAACATTCACGTATTTATTACTTCCATAATAATGGCGAGGCGCATATTTATTTATCTTCAGCTGACGTTATGACACGTAATATGATTAAACGTGTCGAAATATTATTCCCTGTTGAAGATAAATCAATAGGACAACGATTAGTTAACTATATGAATTTACAATTATCTGACAACCAAAAAGGTCGTTACCAAGATGCACAGGGCGTTTATCATTACGTCGAAAACAATTCATCACCTTTAAACTCTCAATCTTACTTGATGCAAGAAGCAATTAAGTATGGAGAAGAACTAAAAAAACAATCAGTACAACCTTCAGGACAACCCGTTCATTCTAGACGTGGTGGTAGTTGGATGCGAAAATTAAAAAACACATTTAAAAGATAAACTCACCTTGACAATTGTATTTTATATGAAATGAACACGAAAATAATAAATATCTTTTTATAACTATTCAACTTGTTATTCTTTATAATAATTAAGAGGTACAGAACACATCACTTTAACTCAACATTTTGAGAGTATAAAAGTCGTTCTTGTACCTCTTTTTTATCTATGATGATTTATAGGATTGTGGGTGTGCATACCACTCTTTTAAAAATGTATATAAAACATCACTATATTGTGCTAATTCCCTTGCTTTTATTTTCTCATCTACGCTATGTGCTTCTTCTAAACTACCTGGGCCATATAGTATTGTGGGAATGCCAAAATGTGCTGTCCAACCTCCATCAGTTACAGTTGTACTCATACCATGTTCAAGCTTTTTATTATGAATATATTCATGTGCTTTTTCTAATTGCTTAAAACCTGGAAGATGTGTCGGCACAGTGAAACTTGGGAAGATTTCTCCTTTATCCTCAATCATGGATGTACCACCCCATTCAAATTCAAGTGGATTCTCTCTGAGCCATACATCTGCTTCTGCAACCTTATTTAAATATTTCTCTATTTCATCAACTACAGATTCATAACTTTCGTTCGGTAAGTAATGAACAGTAATCCATAATCGACATTCATCTGCAATAAATGCAGGATGACGTCCACCTTCTATGACAGCTGGGTTAATTGTATTCGCACCTGGCGGCATTCCAGGACTCTTCTTCATGACAGCCCAATGTCTTTCAAGTTCATTAAGCGATTGAATCACCTTTGTCATTTTTTCAATGGCACTTGCACCAAACAAGCCCCCACCAGCATGTATCGTTTGACTACGCGCACCATCATGTATTGTATTCTTACTTTTAACTGTAATCCATCCGGTAATCACACCACCTTGCCCAAGTGCTTGATTCTCGCTCGTATCTAAGACAAGAGCTAAGTCACCTTTAGGTCCTATTTCACACGCACGTTTAGTTCCCGCTTCACCTACTTCTTCACCGACTACTGATTGAACAATAATATCCCCTTCTGGGCGTAGTCCTTCTTGATGTAATTGCTCCAGGACGTAGAATAACGAAGACATACCACCTTTCATATCGCTAACACCACGACCGTATAACCATTCATCTTTGTTGGTAAGTTTAAAAGGTGGATACTGCCAATATTGATCGTCATCTACAGAAGCTACATCAACATGCCCATTCAATATCAGTTTTGGCGCTTGAGGATTGTGTCCTTTTAAGGTTGCTACTATCACACTATCATTGTCATATAACTGTTCTCTTTGTATTGAAAAATCCAGTTGTTTAAGTAACGTTTCAATTTCATCTTGCAATGGATCTGTATTACGTCCAGGTGGACTTTCAGTATTAAATTTAACTAGCATATCTAAAATTTCAAATTGACGTTTATCCAATTGATATCCCATCCTTTGTATAAAGTGGTTGAATTCAAACGTAACAATTTAAGTGTAACATGAAACGAAAATGCTATTTTAAATAGAGAAATGTCATCATTTAAACATGTCTTATCGTTACTTCATTAACATTAACGTGACTAGGTTGTGTTAAAGCATATACTACAGCATCAGCAATGTTCTGTGCTTCAAGTTTTTTGTGTTCTCCAAAATCAGTACCTTCCGTCATAGGGGTATCAACCATTCCTGGTGAAATACTAGTCACTTTAACACCTGTACGTGCTAATTCTTTTTCAAGAGACTGTGTGATTGCATGTATTGCTGCTTTTGTCGCACCATAAACGGCATTCGTCTTTGTTGGTTCAAATCCTGATACCGATGCAAGATTGATGATATGCCCACTAGATTGTTTTAACAAATAAGGCAATGTTGCTTGTAAAACATGGAGTGTACCTTTAATATTTACATCTATCATAGTATCCCACTGCTCAACATTATAGTCTGTAATTTTAGATGATAAACTTTGACCTGCGCTATTCACAACAATATCGATATGACCGAAATGGTCTATTACAGCTTTTAACATATCATCTATGTTCGATTTTACAGTGACATCCGCTGAAACAACTTTAGCCGGGGTATTTAATTGCTGGGCTATTTCGTTTAAGCGTTGTTCGTTACGACCAACCAGAACTATTGATGCACCTTGTTGACTTAACTTTTTGGCAATCGCCTCTCCTATACCGCTACTCGCACCTGTAACGACTGCAACTTTCTCTTTTAATTTTGTCATACATCACTACTCCTTATCATAGAATTATTTTGAATATCTTTCTCATAACGTTTTGTTAGAGAATAGGACATTAATGTGATTTATAGATCAACTTTAAACAAAACGAATCAAACATATATTTAATTATAAAAATCATTTTATATTTAGTCATTTTCATTATAAAGTAAACATAGTAACTAAAGAATAAAAGTCAAGTTTTAGGAGGAACAGTAATGTCGTTTTATGAACGGGTATTAAAACTAAGTGAAAATAATCATCGTACTGCTTTTGAATTTCGTTTTGAAGAATTATTTTCAAAGGAAGAATGGTGCGCATTATCGCTAGCTGAACGTCAGGAACAAGAAAAAGCATTTAGATGCGAAGTGAACAAGCGAGACGATATACGTATACCATTTTCAAGTGAAAACGATGCTAAAAATAAGTTATATAATATTGTTTATGCTTACAATTCCGTAAAAAAGAACTTTAAACAGGCTGAACACTCTAGAAATCCTAGAGGTCGAAACGTTTAATAATTATCAAGACAGTTTGCATTGTGATGATTAAAATATGTTGGGAAATGAAAGATTCGATGTAATCATAGGATACTTCGTGTGAGACAATATGACACATTAAAAGAAATGTAAATCATCGTTGAATCACAAATCAAAAATGAAGACCATAACTCACAGGGGTAGTAAGTTACGGTCTCCTAACATATTAATTTAGATTTTAGGGGTATATAGAGTGTCAATTTTGCCCTCAATTACTCTTTGAGAGCAAGCGAGTTCAACATTGTGGGAGTTCGTCAAAAATCAACTTGTAACGAGGGCTTTGCGCTCTAAACTATAATAGTATAATCTTTCAGCATCAATATACGGGATAGAATCAATCGTCAAATAACCATCCTTGATGTCTCCAACCAACCCTTGGTTAACGCCTGTGTTTACATAGATGTCATAACTACTTACATCGGAGAAGATCAATTCTTCTATAGCATTTCTCATAGTCATCACCTCAATAATTTACTCTTTCCTTACACTTCATATACTACATCATTTTATGTAAATTAAAAGTATTTTGTGATACATTTCACAAAAGTATCACTAATTTGTTTATAGAGAAAAATAATTATCCAAGAATTTAGCTACTTCTTTTTAATTCTGTAAATCTTTATTCCTCTCTGGCTCTTTCATATCTACGCCTCCTTTTTATTTATCTGTAATATATATTTATTATATTAAATAAAATAAAAAAACAGAGGACTACACACCTCTGTTAAAATAATTCTAATTGGCTATATTTATCATTATTATTTATTTCAATAATTTCTATCTGATTAGCAATTCTAGTAATTATTGGTACAACCAAAGCATTTCCCATACAAAAGAATCTCATTCTATCAGGCATTGTATCAGTCCAATTATCCGGGAATCCATTCAGTCTTTCTGCTTCTATCGGAGTTAGTGTTCTATAAGTATCATTAACCTTTAATAGATGGCTACTTCTATTTACAGAAGCTTCACTAGTTAACATGGTTCTTGCAGGCAAGTCTAAAGAATCAGTTTCAGACATTCCTCCTTCTGAAAAGTAATATTCATGACCATCCTTAGATGTTCTTTTAATTTTTTTAGGACCTCTTAAATACTTAAACTTATTTATTTGATCTATGTTCAATTCATAATTATCAGTTACTTCATCTTGAATAACATCTTTTAGTGGAGTGGGTTTTTCATATTTAGGTATAGTATCAATGGTAAGTATTTCTCCATTTCTCATCACTCCACTATTAAAAAAACTGAAACTAAAATTATTAGAAATTTCTACTATATCATTATCAATTTTTATATTATTTATTCTTTCTTTATTAGGTACTTTTTCTACTGGAAACCCTGAAGCGAACAATCCTTCATCATAAATAATATTCTCTAAGCTAAATTTACTCATTTTTCTACCATATTCAAGATTTTTTTTGTAACCAAAAATAAATACTCGTCTTCGTCTTTGCGCATTTCCATAGTCAGCAGCATTAATCACTCTCCATTCAACTGAATATCCCAATTCATTCAGAGTTGATAACATTACTGCAAAATCTCTTCCTCTCTGTCTTGAAGGTGATTTTAATAACCTATCTACATTTTCTAATAATAAATATTTTGGATAAGTATTTTGAATAAATCTTATAATTTCCCAAAATAACACGCCTTTTTTTCCTTGTATACCCAGTTCTCCACTAAGACTCCTAGCTACAGAGTAGTCTTGACAGGGAAATCCACCTACTATCATGTCAGCTCTCGTATTAGCCATTTCTTCATTACTTATTGTCGCTATATCTTGATTAATATGTACACCGTTTTTAAACCTTTTATTATAACAATCAAAGGCATGTTGTACTTTCCTTGAAGGTTCCCATTGATTAGCCCAAGTAATTTCAAACATTTTATTTTTTGTTCTCTCTAAACCTAGACGAAATCCACCTACCCCTGCAAATAATTCTGCTACTTTTAAATTATTCAATTGGCAACCTCCTCACTTTTGAATATCAATAATTATACCACAAAACCGAACGATCGTTCTACTTAAAAGACAACAAAATTAATTGTAACATAAATAGCCTAAAGAAATTCTTTGACTTGTTCTTTAATATAAGTATTATTTATCCAAAAACATTGTTTCGTCATCCATTTATCTGAATATTTTAATGTATCATTAGGTCGATTAATCCAATTTGCACGAGATGGCAATTCATCTGCATATTTACCGTTCACCCTATAGTCAGAGTAGCTTTCATGTGGTCGTATATGACATATCATTTCATCTGATTTATTAATAAAATTATTTTCAATTCTATATACGTTACCATCCTTTTTATAAGTTGCTTTGAGACACACCCCTTTTAATAACTTATCTTTTGTGTCTTCCCATACTTTTTTTACAGGACCTTCGATATCGTCTTCTGGCATTGAAAAGAATTTAACGCCTTTAAACACCTCAGTACCTTCTTCTTCTTTGACGATAAAAAAGAGAAATCTCGTTTCCAGAAGAAAATTATGCCATTGAGCTAATGGATTACCATCTTCATCTTCCCATTTTTCTTTAATTAAATCTTTAAATCTGAAAGCAGGAAATGACATACTCTCTTTATTAATATTATTTTTATTAAATTTTACTGTTTTAACAACTATAGATGCTTTTTCAAATTCGTCTACCTTTGGAAAAGTCTCATTTCCTTTAATTTTGCCTTTTAAATTTAAAATAGCAGAAGCAATGCGATTATGGTAATTTTTCCCACCTCTATCTACATTAAATTTTTCTCCTATGGAATCTATAGTTTGATTATAATATGGTTTGAATTTTTCAAGCACTATATCTTCAATAGATTTATTTTTTAGCTCAAACGGTGATTTAACAATAGAATCAATCTCTTCATTGCCTAAAATATACTTTCTCAATATCGATGTCATGTATCCAGACTTCAAAGAAAATGCTCTCTGTTTAGCTTTTATGTTTGAATATGGTTGAGTTCTAACAGATTTAGCACTTGCTCCTTTCGTACAAGGGGATAAATAAGTTGTTAAGCTCTCACTTAATTCATGTGCTTTACCATCATTAATATAGTTATGTATTAATTCCCAATCATTTTTTATTACTTCATAATCAATTGGATTTTTTTTCATTTCATATAAAACAGCCTCATGTATAATCCAGTCATCTCTAGATACATCTTTTTTATACTCATAAAACGCTAGCTCTATAGTATTATTTTTATTTAAAAATGAACTAGTCTCGAATTTTTCATGTGCTACTTTTTCATAATTAATAATATTTAAAACCAATCTTTCTTTGGCGCTATATTTACCACTTTTTAATTTTTTAAAAGGTGTTGCCTTTAATTCAACACCTGCCTCTTCCATATCAGGTCTACTCTCACTATCTTTACTTTTCCCAAACCAATTTTCAAAAGCATCCCCCACAGAACTCTTAGTTTCTGAAACAGAAAAGCCATCATTTAATTCTTTTATTGTCTTACCTACAGCTTCCTTTGCTCTATTATGAACTTCTTGTTTAGTTAAAAATTCCATATTCCATCATCCTTATTTAATTATCATGCGATACTAAAATTCTATGACATAATTATCTTTCAAAGATATATATTCTAAAACAATAAAATTATTATTCTTTGAAAATAGATTACTTTTCTTTAATATTATATCGAATTTATTAGACAAACAATATCACTTTTAATTGTTCCAACCATACTATTCCTTCTCTATTATTAGTGAATATATGAGAAAAGATTAGATAAATTATTAAATTAATTTATCTTAATAATCTAAAAATACACGCTGTTTTTGATTATTAACAGCGTGTAGTTCAAAATAAATTGTAATTTAGTCTTATTGTTATTAATATTTTCTTATCCTATGAACCTTATTTAAATTACTTTACTCTCTCAAACAACTTCTGATAGTTATTCTTTGCTTGTTCATACTTGAGTGCATTTTTTGTTTCAACTTTTGTTAGTGGATTTTTAATTATTTTATCCATATAGGCTGCGAATGCTTCAATGTTATCTGGCTCAACAAGATAACCATTTTCACCGTGCTCTATGATTTCACCAGGACCGTATCTTACATCATAAGCAATGACTGGGCAACCTACTTCAATACTTTCCATAACGGTTAAACCAAAACCTTCGTATTCACTGGTTAATAGTGAGGCTTTAGATTTTTTGAATTCTTCAAGTGGATGCTTGGTAAAATCATTTAAATCAACTTTATCTTCAATTTGATATTCTTTAACTAAATCTAGTATGACTTGTTTTTGATTTTGTTCATCTGCACCATAAATCGCTAATTTCGTTTGATGTCCATATTTTAAGAATTGATTATAAGATTTGATTAAATGGTCCACTTGTTTTTGTTTGCCTAGTCTACCAATAAATACGAATCTATCCTCTTTGTCATGAGTATCTTGTTGTCCATAGCTTTTAATAAAGTGAGGTACAATCGATATTTTTTCATCGCTGATACCATATGCATGTTGAATATCGTCTTTTTGCATATGTGTGAGCAAGAGGTATTGAGCTACTTTATCAGAATTTTCCAGTGCAATTTTGTATGAAGATTTAATATGATCTCCATCGATGTGGCTATTATGAAATACAAGCACATTTTTTGTGTTCATACAGTTATTTAAAAGTGGTTTATCTAGAAGTCTAGCATCATTAAAAACAATATCATTTTGCTTAAAGCGATGTTCGAAATAATATTTAAAGAGATCTTTTTCGTTTTTAAAAGCCTTCATGATACGTTGATTTTTAAAAATTTGAATGAAATCTAATTCATTTGCCTTTTGAGAATTGAAAAATTTTTTACAGTAAATACTTCCCTCTGTGTCAAAATATTCTTCCAAAATTTTGTGATATGTGCGACTTGAGAAGTAAATCTTTCTATGCAATTGACCGAAGTGATTATATTCTCTACGTTCAATTTTTTTCTTAGAAATTGGTGACATCACGTCTTCAAATTCTATGATATTTGTATCTTCATAAAATTTTCGATATAAAACATAAGTTTCTTGATCATAATATCTCATCACATTGCCATCATTGAATACTTTAGAAGTTAAACCTTCTATGTCTCTATCTTTTTCAGAGTAAAGAGTTTTTTTCTTAAATCTTGTTTTAGGTATTGAAAGTAATTTGAAATCAGATAACCAATCATATATATTTTCGATTTGCGTATTTTTCGTTATGAGTTGATTCTCTTCGAACTTTTGATAAACTTCATTATAATTAGCGTTATAATTCGTTGTTAGTATTTTATTGTGAATGCCCATTTCTTTATCAAGAAATCGAATTCTTGTTAATAATGATTTAGTTCTTCCTCCGTGCACTAGGGGTAATGTGCTTGTTACCGTATATATCATTGTTTTAATCCTCACCTTTTAAGATGTATGCTATTTTATAGTTAATTATAAAAATATTGATGCATTTTGAAGCTAGAAATTTTATAATGTGATTTAAGAAGTATTTTATATGTTGTTTTAAAATAAGCTAAGAACTTTTTATGTTTTCGAAAATAAACGTAAACTAAAAATATAGTATAATGTATATTTTAATTTTAATAAAGAGGAATTTGTAAATATGAAAAATAATTGGATAGATGTATTAGACGAAAGTTTAGTCAAAGATTTTTATAATAATCAAACTTCCGAAGAGCAACAAGAAGGACTCAATACTACACTGTCTTTTGGTACGGCTGGTATTAGAGGGAAATTCGGTTTAGGTGAAGGCCGATTAAATAAGTTCACAGTATCTAAAGTAGCGTTAGGCTTTGCCCATTATTTAACATCAAGTATCGCACATCCTGTCGTCGTCATACATTATGACACAAGGCACTTATCACCTGAATTTGCTCAAATTATCGCTAATATTCTAGCAAGTCATGATATTAAAGTTTATCTTGCTGATACATACAGAACAACACCTGATTTATCATTTGCAGTCAGATACTTACAAGCTGATGCGGGTGTTATGATTACTGCTAGCCATAATCCTAAAGATTACAATGGAATCAAAGTATATGGAGAAGATGGTGCTCAATTATCAACCGACGCTTCCGCACAATTAAGCACATATATCGATAAATTAGGTCATCCACTTCATATTAATGTACCTAGTTTAACTACTGAACAACAATCATTAATTCATTCAGTCCCGAGTGAAGTCAGAGAAGATTATTTCAAAAACGTACAAGACTTAGTTGGAACGATTCCACAGTCCGATTTAAAAGTTGTCTTTACAAGCTTGCATGGTACGAGTGTGCCAATTGTACCTGACATTTTATCTTCTCTTAACTTTAATCAATTTGAGTTAGTTGCATCACAATGTGAACCTGATTCAGATTTCAGCTCTGTAGCCAGTGCAAATCCAGAGGATCATAAAGCGTTTGATCAATCGATAGAACTTGCTAATCATATTGATGCTGATTTACTTATTGGCACAGATCCTGATGCAGACCGCTTAGGAATAGTTGAACGTGATGCTGAAGGTAACATCTACTATTACAACGGAAATCAGATTGGTGCACTTTTGTTAAATTATCGCATCAAACAAACAGAAGGATTGCCTAACAGAATCATGTTCCAATCAATTGTAAGTGGTGGCTTAGCTAAATCTCTTGCTCAATATCATAATGTTAATTTCAAAGAAGTTTTGACAGGTTTTAAATATATCGCAGCTGAAATAAGACATCTGTCTCCTGAACAAAACTTTATTTTTGGCTACGAGGAAAGCTATGGCTTCTTAGCTCGTCCTTTCGTAAGAGATAAAGATGCGATTCAAATCGTGCCATTAATGATTAAGTATGCAGCTGAATTAAAAAATGAAGGACGCATGCTTAAAGATGAATTAGAAGACATTACTCGAAATGTCGGTAACTTTAATGACAAGCTCTTCTCACATACATTTGAAGGTACTCAAGGCAAGGCAAAAATCGAAAATATTATGACTCAATTCAGAAGTGAAACACCTACGGAAATGTGCGGTCTTAAAGTCATTGCAATCGAAGATTTTGAAACAGGTAAAAAGACTGACTTACAAAATGATGAAGTCAGTGATATAACTTTACCTAAAGCGAATGTAATAAAGATATACTTTAATGAAGGATTTATTGCTTTGCGTCCTTCTGGTACAGAACCTAAAATCAAACTTTATGTATCACTTTCTTGTGATCATTTTGACGTAATTGCACAAAAAATGAACGATGCTATATTTAACTCTTAAGTAGAAAAAGGTAGAAATGTATTCTCTTTGCAATCTTAATATCGAAATAGAATTAACATGGTTAGTAGAATCTCTAGGTTGAACTCTCGATATTGGGTACTATCCTTTCTAATAATCAAAATTTGATGACAGTGAATACTCAATCCAATCATCCACTATAAATACGTAAAATGCCTGGAACAACTATTTTGTCCCAGGCATTTTTGATTGAATTTAAATATCTAATTGCTTAATGAATGCTTTTAAGTCTTGACTCATTTCTGGATCTTTTAAAGCATATTCAATCGTTGTTTTAACAAATCCTAATTTTTCTCCAACATCATAACGATTACCCTCAAAATCATATGCATACACTTGTTGTTTGCTATTCATTCGTTCAATCGCATCAGTTAATTGAATTTCATTTCCAGCACCTTCTTGTTGTGTTTCAAGATAATCAAAAATTTCTGGTGTTAATACATAACGACCCATGATTGCTAAATTAGACGGGGCAGTACCTTGTTTCGGCTTTTCTACAAATTGACGTACTTCATATCGACTTCCCTCTTTAGCAGAAGGATCAATCACACCATAACGATGTGTATCAGATTCTGACACTTCTTGAACACCTATTACTGAATGGCCTGTTTCTTCATAAACATCCATTAATTGTTTAATAGCTGGTGTATCAGACTCTACAATGTCATCTCCTAATAACACTGCAAATGGTTCGTTACCGATAAACTGTTTTGCAGTATGAATTGCATGTCCTAGCCCTTTTTGTTCTTTTTGTCGTACGTAAAAAATATTAGCTAAATCTGTTGAATATTGTACTTTTTCAAGCAGGTCTGCTTTTCCTTTATTTTCAAGAACCATTTCTAATTCTTTTTGATTATCAAAGTGATCTTCAATTGCACGTTTATGCTTACCAGTCACTATAATAATATCTTCAATCCCTGCTTTAGAAGCTTCTTCTACAATATATTGGATTGTTGGTTTATCTAATATTGGTAACATTTCTTTTGGCATCGCCTTTGTTGCTGGTAAAAAACGAGTACCTAAACCAGCGGCAGGAATTATTGCTTTTTTTATCTTTTTCAATCTATAAACTCCTTTACCTATTTACGTAATTAAACTCTTAATAAAGTGTATCACTATTTAAAATGCTTTCATAGTAGTGTTTTTTCACCACAATCTTTTTCATTATTAACATTAACTTAATCAAGAATTGAGTTAGAAATTAAAAATACTCGAAAAGAAATTAACTTTATTTTAAATATATCGGTGACAGACATCCACTGAAAAACACTCGCTATATTTTTAAAATGAGAGCGGCAGGAAATTTTTCTCTATACAAATAAACTAATAAACAAAATAAATAAAATACCTGATACTGAAATAATTGTCTCTAATAACGACCATGTTAAAAATGTTTCTTTAACTGTCAGCCCGAAATATTCTTTAAACATCCAGAATCCTGCATCATTGACGTGAGAGAGAATTACGCTACCTGCGCCTATTGCAAGAACGACCAAAGCAACATTAACATCTGAATGTTCTAAAAGTGGTAACACAATGCCTGTTGTTGATACGGCAGCAACTGTAGCTGATCCTAATGAAACCCTTAAGACTGCAGCTACAATCCATGCTAATAAAATGGGTGACATGCTTGTTCCTTCAAACATCTTAGCGATTGTATCACCTACGCCACCATCAATGAGTACTTGTTTAAATGTACCACCACCACCGATGATGAGTAACATCATGCCGATTGGATAAATAGCTTGCGTAACTGATTTCATAATGTCTTCCATTTTTCGTTGTTGCTTCGTTCCCATCGTAAAGATTGCAAATATCACTGCGATAAGCATTGCAGTACCAGCAGTTCCTATAAAGTAAACAATTTGTTCGAATACATTTGTTGCTTCTTCGTGTCCTGTAATCAGTTGCACAATTGTAGAAATCAACATAAGAATAACAGGTAACATAGCAGTCAATAAACTTATTCCGAAACCTGGCATCTCTTCTTCTTTAAATTCCTTTTGAGTACCTAAAGAAGAAATATCCCCTTCTCTCGTATACGCTGTTGGAACCATCTTTTGTGCAAATCGATTAAAGAGTGGACCTGAAATAAGTGTTACAGGAATAGCGATAATCATACCATATAACAAAACTTCACCAATATTCGCTTTAAGCTCTTTAGCGATGACAACAGGTCCAGGATGCGGTGGTAAGAATCCGTGTGTAACGGATAACGCTGTGACCATTGGTAGCCCCAACTTTAATATTGATACATTTGCGCGTTTAGCTACAGTAAATACGAGTGGGATTAATAGTACAAGACCTACTTCAAAAAATAGCGCAATACCAACGATAAATGCTGCTATCAACATAGCCCATTGAACATGTTTCTGACCAAACTTTGCAATAAGTGTATCAGCAATACGCGTTGCCCCACCACCATCGGCTAATAATTTACCTAATATCGCACCTAAGCCAAAGATTAAAGCAATGTGACCTAGCGTACTACCCATACCATTTTCAATGGTTTCCATAATTTTGTTAAGTGGCATACCTAATAATAACGCAGTTATCATTGAAGTAATGATTAATGAAATAAATGTATTAAGTTTCAATCCAATAATTAATGTTAATAAGATAATAATTCCTAATACAACACTGATGAGTGGCCAAATCTCTCCAAACATCGCATTCCCCTTCTTTCTCTTGTTTATTATTCATATAATATATAATCAATTAATCACTTAAATGTTCTCGTTGGAAATTCGCAATATCACTGTAGTTCTCAGTCATAGAACGACTAATTTTAATAAAAATGGTGACAAGTTGTTGGTAGATGGCAACTGTTTCTTGGTTAGGTTCGTGGGCATGTGTTGTACCTACCATATCTTTAATGACTGAAAAATCATCTATTTCTCCTAGAGCTTTCATTCCAAGTACACATGCACCTAGACATGAACTTTCATAGCTTTCAGGTACGATTAAGTCTGTATCAAAAATATCTGCCATCATTTGTCGCCAAATTTCACTTTTAGCAAAACCACCCGTCGCTTTAATTGTTGTCGGTGTTTCATTCATCACTTCAATTAATGCCAGATAAACTGTATATAAGTTATACAGTACACCTTCCAATGCTGCACGGATCATATGCTCTTTCTTGTGAGATAATGTCAATCCGAAGAATGAACCCCTTGCGTCAGCATTCCACAATGGTGCGCGCTCTCCAGCTAAATAGGGATGAAAAATCAATCCTTCTGCACCTGGTTTTACTCTGCTGGCAATCTGAGTTAACACATCATAAGGATCGACCCCCAACCTTTTAGCCGTTTCAACTTCACTCGCTAAAATTTCATCTCGTAACCATCTCAAAACGACACCACCATTATTGACGGGACCGCCAATCACATATTGATCTTTATCGAGAATATAACAGAAAATACGCCCCTTCTCGTCTGTTTTTGGCTGATTAATTACCGTACGAATTGCGCCCGATGTGCCAATAGTTACAGCAACTTCACCTTTTTGATAGCTATTTACACCTAAGTTAGATAATACGCCATCGCTCGCTCCGACAATCACAGGCGTTTGCTCATCAACACCCATCAACGTTGCGTAGCGTTTTTTCATTCCAGTTAAAATATGTGTGGTTGGAACAAGTTGTGGTAATTGATTTTTTTCAATACCTAACAATTCTAAAGCTTTATGATCCCAATCTAATTGTTCTAAGTTCATCATACCTGTAGCTGATCCTAAAGAATAATCAATGACGAATCGCTCATATAATTGAAACAGTACGTATGTTTTTAAATCTGCAAACATAGCTGTTTGTTTAAATATTTCCGGTTCCTCATGTCTCATCCAAAAGATTTTAGATAATGGTGACATAGGATGAATCGGTGTACCCGTTCGTTGATACAATTCAAAACCGCCATATGATTTTTCTATTAAATCAGCATAATCATTCGCTCGATTGTCAGCCCAAGTGATATTTTCAGTTAAACGTTGATTATCCGCGTTCATAGCAATCAAACTATGCATTTGCGCACTCAAGGAAATAAATTTAATATCTTCTTTTGCGATGCCAGATTCTCTTACAATATATTTAACCGTCATAAGCACAGCATCAAATATTTCATCAGGATTTTCTTCCGACACATCTACGTTTGGTGTATGTAAGTCATAGCCAATATTATGTTTCATTATAAACTTGCCTTTTTCATCATATAGCACAGCCTTCGTACTCGTTGTCCCCATATCTACACCAATCATATATTTCATATTCATCCCTCTTTTCTATAAATTAACGTAACCAGAAAGCTTCAATATTTTCTCCTACATCATCAAAATTTAAATGGAATGCTTTTCTCAATATGGAAGCATCATCGTTCTCAACAGCATCTATAAAAACTTGATGATTACTATGAATTCTCTCGAAATCTTTAGGGTCATTTGCCATTCTTTGTCTCATTGAAATGAGTATGAGTGATTCCATAACAGGTTTAAGATGATTCCAAAACACTTTAAGATACTGATGGTTTGTTGCTTGAATCATCACCTCGTGAAACTCAAAATCATGTTGTGTAAATGCTTCAGCATCCTCAAATTGGACTGCAACCTTCATCATTTCTAATTGCTTTTTCATTTCCTTAACAATATATTGTGTATCTGTTCCACTTAATTTTGAAAAGGCGAATGATTCGAGCATCAAACGCAAATCATACATTTCCTTTTTCTCTTGATCACCAAAAGGAAGTATCTGTGCGCCCATACGTTCTAATTGAATCAGTTGATCTGTTTGAAGTAACTTAAATGCATCTCTGACTGGTGAACGACTCACATTAAATTGTTGTGCAACTTGATTTTCACTTAGTTGTATATGGGATTCAATTTCGCCATTCACTATTCCTAAACGTAACTCAGCAGCTATTACTTGTCCTGAAGTCATGTTTTCCTTCCACTTTTTCGGATAACCATACGTCACGTTCTATCCACCTCAATTCAATGTCCCTCTACTTGTATACAAGTATGTTAATATACAAATTTTTGTTTTGCAAGCGCTTTCTTTTAGGTGTTTTGACATTTTAAACACAATTCAACAAAATATTTCTTAGAATTATTTACATCCATCTTTGATTCGTTCACTTTCCTTCCTCTCAATACAATTTATAAAATAATGTAAAATACACTTAAACCATACTTACTTATTGCTTGTTTCTTATTATTCAATTATATATTTTATATTTCATAAAAAAATATAATTATATTGACAACGCTTACTTGGATACTTAAAATTTACTCGTAATTATTTTTCAGTTTTATACATCATCATACGATTAGGAGGTTATAACATGTTTAATTTCTTAAAACCAGCTAGACATATCAAATCATTGCCATCAGAAAAAGTAGATGATACGTATAAAAGACTACGCTTTCAAGTCTTTTTAGGAATATTTATCGGTTATGCTGGTTACTATTTATTAAGAAAGAACTTCTCTTTAGCAATGCCTTCATTAATTGAGCAAGGCTTTAGTAAAGGGGAATTAGGTATTGCGTTATCTGCAGTATCTATCGCATATGGCTTTAGTAAATTTGTAATGGGAACTGTCAGCGATCGAAGTAATGCTCGAATGTTCTTAACTTTAGGTTTAGTATTGACAGCAATTATTAACTTATTATTAGGATTTATTCCATTCTTTACTTCAAGCATAACTATAATGTTTATCATGCTGTTTTTAGTTGGTTGGTTCCAAGGAATGGGTTGGCCACCATCTGGACGTGTGTTAGTTCATTGGTTTAGTGTTAGCGAACGCGGAAGCAAAACGTCAATATGGAATGTAGCACATAATGTAGGCGGAGGTTTAATGGCACCTATTGCTACGTGGGGTATTTCCATGACTGCATTATACAACTTCGGTTATTTAAAAGGGTTTGAAGGCGTCTTTATATACCCTGCACTATTGGCTATCATTATCGCTATCTTTTCTTACATACTTATTAGAGATACACCACAATCTCAGGGGTTACCACCAATTGAGCAGTATAAAAATGATTATGCCACTTCAACTAAACAAACAATTGAAACAGAACTAACTACGAAAGAAATATTGTTTAAATATGTACTTAATAACAAATGGGTATGGGCGATTGCTTTTACAAACATTTTCGTTTATTTTGTGCGTTATGGTGTTTTGGACTGGGCACCGACATATTTAAGTGAGGAAAAGCATTTTGATTTAAGTGCTTCAGGTTGGGCTTACTTCTTATACGAATGGGCAGGAATTCCGGGCACACTACTTTGTGGTTATCTATCTGACAAACTATTTAAAGGTCGTCGTGGTCCAGCAGGCTTCTTCTTTATGTTAGGCGTAACAATCTTTATCCTTATATATTGGTTAAATCCACCAGGTCACGCATGGTTAGATAATCTTTCATTAATTGGTATTGGTTTCTTAATTTATGGTCCAGTCATGTTAATTGGTTTACAAGCGTTAGATTATGTTCCTAAAAAAGCAGCTGGCACTGCGGCTGGTCTAACTGGTCTATTTGGATACTTGTTCGGTGCAGTTATGGCTAATATTGTATTAGGGTTTGTAGTTCAACATTTTGGATGGCATATTGGCTTTGTGTTATTAACAGTCATCAGCATACTCGCTATGTTATGTTTCATTTTAACTTGGAATAAACGTGGTCAAGAACAAATCGACTAATATCCTGAGTGTGCTCAATCATTAATTACGATGCGCATATGTCCTATTCAGTCGTGTACTATATATAAAAATAGCCTAAGACTATTCGTCTCAGGCTATTTTTATGCTTTTCGTCATGTAGCACAAATGAATTTTTATTAATATATCCAAATTACATTCATTGCTTAGCAATTTCTACACAATAATGTATTTCGTGACAATCAGGACATTGAAGCTTTCTAGTTTTAGGTGTATGTGATGCTGTTACAAAATTAATGACACTAGGATTAAACACATGGTGGCAATTAGGACAGACATATGAAACATTCTTTTTATACTTTTTTGTTAATCAAAGTGAATACATAGCTACCGCAGGCATAATCGACAAGAAAGGCTTTTTCCTTTTAGTTACAATTGAAGTGATCAAACCACCATATTGTAATGAACCAATCAGAGCTATACTTAACCATAATTTCTTTCTAACATATTTGCGTCTATGAGATTCTTCCATATAAGTAGCTATATCTTGTAAATAATAAATTGGAGATATTGAATTTTGATGAACATAGCGCTGAATTTGCTCTATTTTACGTACCTTGTTTTCTTTAACTGTTATTGACTGTTGTATCTCATGCTTTTTGATTTGAAGAAGAGTGTAAAGCGTCTTCATTGATGAGTCTTCTTGTAATAACACTTTAATTTCTTTAATTGTGCAACCTATTTCCTTAAGAAATAAAATCAGTTCAAGTTTCTCCACTTCCTTATCAGTGTAAAAGCGTCTGTTAGTTTCAGAAGTATAATTTGGCGATAAGATTCCTTGTTTATCGTAGTACTGAATAGTGCGTGTTGACACATGGCATTTATGAGCTATATCTCCTGAAGTATAAATCGACATAGACATCTCACCTCCTAGTCAAAGCATACTCGATAACGTTACGTCATTATCAATAACTTTATTCATTTCTAGACGTCCGGACGTCTTATTTTTTGGAAATCCACGCTTTAATTTCATCTACCACGCCAGTTTGTCCATCCGATTGGGTTTCTAAAACACTCGGGAAATCTATATGACCAATTCCTGGATAAATAACTTCTTTAGTTTCTCCACCTAACGCCTTAAATTTTTCTAACGTAGCTTGAGAATCCGTATAAGGAATAATTTGATCTTCTTTTCCAGACATAAATAATATTTTCGGAAATTGTTTAATCTCATCGATATCTGGTAAATAATCTGTATTAATCGTGTAAATCATATCCGTAATTATAGTTTTAATAGGTGCAATAAATTGTACCAAATCAAGTGCGTTTTCCTTTTGTGCATAAATCGTTTTATCAAGTATATATTGAGGAAGATTTTTTACTGCCTTAATTTCATCTTTTAACACTGCTCGCTTACTCTCACTAGTGAATAATCGTGCTAACATACTCTCATCTGGAGTAATTTTCGCTGCGCTATGTAAATAAATAAGATGAGATACTGGTAATGTATTATACTTAAGTAATCGTGTCGCAATCATTCCTCCCATTGAATAACCAACAATACTCAGTTCTTTTATCTGTTGCTCCTTAACAATTTGCGTTAATACATCATATATACGTTCAGCGTAATCATCTAATGTATGAGTGTCACGATCTAAATCTGAACTTTTACCACGACTTGGACAATTAATAAATATTAATTTGTAATCTCTGAAGTAAGGCTCGAACATCGTCATAATTTTATATGTTAAGAGTGCACCATGAATAAATACAATCACATCAGCAGCTTGGCTATCTCCTGCGTAGGCAACTTCACTATATTCTCCCTCAAATTGTTTAAGTGGATAAACTTTAGTTGTAAAATTTTGCTTAATCATATACATCCTCTTATTCTTAATACATTAATTAATATAATAATATCATATAATTTAATTTTTTATAATTATACTAATCATATGTCTGTCCTCTTTATGTTACTACATATTTAAAACTGATCTTTCTATTTAAATAAGTTTAAACAATTTGAATCACATTAATGCGCTTAATAAAAAATTAATATTCCCCTCATACTTAATTAACATTTTATTACTATTCTTAATACTAGGAAACGAACGTTGCTTATAAATAATTTATACGTTTTACACAACATCATTTACATTTTCAACATCTAGGGAGGCACATTATTTTATGGTTATTTCAAAGAAATTAGCATTTACAACTTTAGGTATCTTAATATGTATTCTTTTAAGTTCACCTCTTATCGATCAACAGATTTCAAATCATTTCATGAATCAAGATTCCGTTTTTGGCACACTATTCCAAAACTACGGTTTATTTCCACCTACGCTTGTACTAATTATTTCAACTGTAATTTTAAATTATTATATTTTCACTACATTTCAAAATAAATTAGCTAAAATATTAACATTGCTTATATCTTTCATATTCACCCTAATTAAAACCAATGAATTCGTGTCAGAAACTGCTCAATATATGTTATCTACATCAGAAAACATCAAAAATCATAAGCCAATGGGTATGGCAAATAATGAAGGAAACGCCGGAAATGCTTTATCTTTAGGAATGAGTTTCTTTATTTCTTTGATTATCATTATAATTATCACTTTTATTTGTTATCAGTTTTGGTTAAAACATACAAATAACCAAGAACTTGATCATTTATTCAAAGTTTCACTTATTAGCTTTATGATTTTATTTATTGGATTAGAACTTGTTGATAGCTTGAAACATTTGTGGGGACGTTTTAGACCATATGAAATCACTGACAAAGCTGGACATTTCACTCACTGGCTCACAATTAATGGAAACACTGGACATAGTTCCTTCCCTTCAGGACATACTGGAAATGGTGCATTTCTAATGTTTATCGCATTTTACTTTAAAAAATTACGCACTCAAAAAATAGTGTTTAGTATCGGATTATGTTATAGCATTTTAATGGCATTGAGCAGAATTCGTATTGGTGCACATTTCACTAGTGATGTAACAATGAGCTTACTCATTATGATTTCACTAATGATAATTGCAGATTTTATCATTAATCAATTCATATATAGACATAAAAACAAGCTAAATAAAGATTAGAATTAAAATATTAATCATAATTTAAATGAAATAATATAGTAAACGGTAATTTTCTTTGTATTAACAAGAAAATTACCGTTTTTTAATTTCTCCTATATGATTTAAAACAAAAACTCACGCTACTTCTCTCGATTTGAAATTTCTGAATGTATTTGTTGCATTTTACTTTCTACATTTGTAATTTCTGATGCACATTGCTCTAATAATCCTTTATATTTTTCAGTGTCTGTATCATTTTTATAACGAATTTTGTGTTCTAAACTTGCCCACATATCCATGCCGATTGTACGAATTTGTATTTCTACTGGTGTTACTTCTACTGAATCTGCTAAAAATACTGGAATAGATACGACGATATGTAAACTTCGATAGCCGTTTTCTTTAGGATGTGTGATATAATCTTTACGTTTTAATAATTTAACATCTTCTTGTCTTAATAACATTTTTTCAATGACATAAACATCGTCTAAATAGTTACATACGACACGTATACCAGCAATATCCATAATGTTATCTTTAGCACTTTGTGCACTTACTTCAAATCCTTTACGATTCAACTTTTTAACTAAACTGTGCATCTCTTTTACTCGTCGTTCCATATGATGAATTGGATTGTGTTTATATTGATAGTTAAAGTTATCATCTAAAATACTTAATTTTGTACTTATTTCTTTAAGTGCTGAAGAATATAGGTGGTCCAGTTCCACAAATCCAACTAATGTATTAAATGCTTCATCATCATCTTTAAAATGTTTTAAGCTATTTTTGAATTCGTCTCGTAAATCTTCGATATAAAGTGCAGGCTTTCTCTCTACATACATCTTTCTCAACCTCCGATTTCTTTTCAAACCCATTATAGCGAATTAAAATTTAATATAGAAATTTTATGTCATATTACAGTTGTATCATATATCATTTATAGATAAAAAAACTGAGACAACAATAATTGTCTCAGGTAACATTCATTCATGCTTTTAATCATCGATAAGTCAATTTCATATATTTATTAGCTTTTATATTACAATACCAAATGTTTATATGAGGTTATCACTTCAACATACATTCATCATTACTTTGTTTAAAATCACTCATCTTTTCGATGCTCAATCACTTTGGTACCTTTATTCTCTGCGATATGTTGTGCACGGTTAACTGCTTCAGATTTTGTATCAAATGTATCTGAAGCTCGTTTAGCCTCTGTAGATTTTACTTTCCATAACTGATCTTCATAATATACATGAACATTTTCTTCGTTAAGTTTAGGATTAGCTGATTCATCTTCTTGATGTTGCGTGATATGTTTGTTTTTTAACGTCTCTAATTCTTCTTTTGAAGCATGTTGATACCATTTTTCAGCTTGATTTGTAGCAATGGGTATCACATCAGATTCTTTATAGCCATCTTTGAGCATCGCATTACCAATATCAATCGCTTTTTTCCGTTCGAGTTCTTCAAAGTTTTTCCAACTTTGAGGATAATCTTGCATCGTCCAAGGCATCGTCTTACCTCCTCAATAATTTACTACACCTTACCACTAAATTTGTTTAATTAAACAATACGAGACATCTGTACTAATTAATCTTTTGTGATGGCCTGACGTTGTTCAGCACAATTACGTTGTATATTCATAAGGGAAGCACGGATGTAATTGTATTGAGGTAATGCTTGCATGTCTCTAAGATTTAAATCTGCTTGAAATTGGAAATGCTTAGCTATATTTTCAAATACAACTAAATATTCACCCATTAAATCATCATTTATTGTTTGTCGGTGTTTATTATTCATGGCACGCTCTAGCATAAAACTTATTTCCTCTAGAGCAAATATACTTGGATAGTAATACCTTACCGCTTCTTTATTACTAAACAATTCACCATTCGCTGAATTGTAAATCTGTGTCACATTACTGATTTTGACGTTTAAATTTAAACTTTCTACCCTATCACGTTCATTCGTTTCCTGTTTATTTTTTGAAAATAAATAATGAAATAAAATACCTTCTTTACGTACCAATTCGGCAATAGCATCAGATAACATTGAGGATGCAGTTTTACGCGCGAGTATGAATATACCAATAACTGCAATAGCTATACCTATTAGAACGTCAATAATTCGAGTGTATGCTATCTCAATATTTAAATTTTGAGAGGCTAGACCATTGAGCATAATGACCTGTGTCGTAATAAAAATAACTGCAAATGCATAGTTAGATGCCACAAACGCTTCCGTCATCATGGCTGAAAATCCCATAATGATAATAGCGAAAATAGGATCGATATGAAATGCCAAGATTCCCGACAAAACAATAGTCCCTATTATTGTTCCAATACCTCTAGCAATTGACCTGTCTAACGTACGAATCGTTGTCACATTACCTAACATGATGGTATGCGCTGACAATGGCACCCAATACGCTTTTTGAATGTTAAATGCTAGAGCAATAAATATAGCCACTGCCATAATAACTGTATATTGCAAAGCATTTCTAAATACAATTGAGTCGAAAGTTAGATTTTGATATATTCGCTTGCTATATAAAGGCTTGCGAATATCTGCTTCATATTTAATTTGATTATCGTTTGCGTGAATCATTTCATCTATTTTCAAAATATGATCCATTAAATTTTGAAATTCTGGTGCCACATCAACAACTTTTGACCACGGTCGATATTGTTTAGGTTGTTGAACACTTTTAATGATATGATCCATCATTTCAACTAAGTCATTTGGTAATGGACGAATATGATTTTCATTGAGTTCTAGTAATTCTGAATATATCCCTTGTGCTGATGTATGTAATAAAATTAATTTCTGAAACCTTTTACTTAATTTTCCATTACCACCTGATGTTGAAGTAATTAAAAGTTTTTCAGAATTTCTAAATTCTGTAACAGCATTTCGAGCATATGCTTTGAAATCCTCTGGCTCATCAAAATGATGTAGCAAGTTATGTAATGTTTTAAAATCCGTATGAATTGCTCTGTCTTCTGCTTTCTCTTTAGCAAATATGATTGTTAAAATTACTGTTATGGTTGCCAACATACCACCAATGAGAATTGCAGATCCACGTAAAAGCGCTTCTTCTGGGGCTATCGGTAAGTTTATAGATAAGCAAAACGTTACTAAAAAGAATGTCGATGATGGACCAGCGATTTTTAGCGCATTAAACGTATAATATGGGATTGTAACAACAATCAGTAATAGTAATCCAAATAAAATAGGCTGAGATACTGTTAAGGTGCCAAGAATCATGCAAATAGTAAATGATAGTGAACATGTGATGACTGTTTTTAACATAGATTGCGGTGATCCACTAAAAACGTAGACATGTGCTAGCGTACCTGTTGATATTAAAATACCAAACATAGGGAATCCTAATAAGTAACCTATCAATGCTGGTAGTATCATTAAAAATCCTTGTCGTATTCCTTTAGCTATATCAATCTTTGAACGGTCGAAGTGTATCAAAGAGTTAATGATTTGTTGCATCCCAATCTTCCTTTCTCTAACATCCCACAAATTCAATTAAAAAAGGACAGAACATATACTTCATACATTTATTGTTCTGCCCTTCATCAGCATTGTTGAGAATTATGATATTTAGTTATTATTTTATCACATTGTCACTTTAGAGTAAGTACAGATTGTGATTATAATTGAATAGGTTGACTTACATCAATTTGAGGTTCTTCAATTAAATATTGACTAATATTATCACTAAAAACTTTAAAGTGATCTGATTGATTGTGTGCTTGAACCGCTTGTTCGTCTTTATAGTTTTCAACTACGACAAAGACATTTTTCTCAGTTACATCTTCGTAATGATGATAGAATAAATTACCTTCTTCTTTTCTAGAATTTATGACTAATTCCTTCATAAGTTTTAGATAATCTTCGCGTTTGTTACCATCGATTTTTAATTTTGCGTTAATAATAATCATTTTAGTCAACTCCTATACATATTAATTATAAGTTTAGCAGTTTATAACTGATTAAAAAAACAATTCGCTTATCGCTTCCATGTTCTATACCACATAATAAAAGAATAAACACACGCAATGATATGAATGTCATTGCATGTGTTTCAAAAAATATTATTTATTAACATGTTCTTCACTAACAACAAGAGGTTTATCTGGTTTAACGAAGAACCATAAAATTGCTGCTATAATAGCCGGAACGATTAAGAGTTGTAATGTCATTGACCATCCTAAATGATCTACAACAATTCCTGCAAGTAAAGGACTAATAAGTGCGCCAACATTTCCCCATAAGTTCATCCAACCTGACACAGTTCCAGAGAAATTACGACCTAAGTCAGTGGCTGCAGCCCAACTCATTCCCATAGAAATACCTACGCCACCTAAACAAAGTGATAACCAGAAAATGGTTACATATAAGTTGTCTGTATGTACTGCTAAGAAAATTGAAATTGAGAATACCACAAATCCCGCAATCGCAATTACGCCACGTGCAACAAAACGTGATTGACCTGTATTCAAAATCTTGTCTGAAATAGCTCCAGCAAATAAAATTAAGAAGAACATAAATAACCAAGGTAATGCACTGATAGTCATTTCTTTGAAATTCACATGATATTGTTCAGTTAAATATGTTGGTAACCATATTAGGAACAACGCGATAACAAACTGAACTACAAAGTATTGTAATGCGATTGCGTAAAAACTGAAATGACTTAAAAAACGTTTCCACGGTGGTAAAGATTTCTCAGTCGCGACAATATCACGATTTTGAGTAATAAATCTTTTCTCGGCATCGTTTACCATTTTATGTTGTTCTGGTAAGTCTTTAGCAATAATTGCCCAAAGAACTGCCATTAAAATTCCTACAACCCCGAAAATGTAGAAAACGGCTTGCCAGTTAAAAGCGTTGACAATGGCTATCGTGATGATAGGTGCTAAAACTGGACCAAAATAAGAACCTGCTAACAACGCACTAGATGCACGACCTTTTTCATTTTTAGCGAACCAAAAAGAGTTAAAAACCGCATTGGATGGATACATTGGCGCTTCACCAACACCAAATAAGAATCTAATAAAGTAAAGTAAACCATGGTGTTTAATCATCCCTGTTAAGATAGTAAATGCACTCCACCAAACTAAAGCGACAGTAATCATTTTACGTGGTCCAAACTTCTCTGCTAACATTCCCGAAGGTACTTGCATTAATGCATATCCTAGGGAGAAAAATGATGCTAATAAACCAAATTGTGTCTTAGTTAACCCCAAATCTTTCATCATCGGTACTGCAATATAAGATATGTTAGATCGATCCATGTAAGCAATAACCCCAATAAAGAAGAACCCTATTGCAAAATACCAACGAACATTACTACGTTTTTCTTTCATATTTGTTTCCTACTTCCATTTGTATTCTGTTGTTTCTTATTATGATGTCGTTATGTTTCAGAAATCCCCTCTGGTGACTGTTTTAACTTCAATTTTTAAAACAACTATTAAGTTGTAGCGCTACAATTTTTTATTAATATAGCACGTAGTGTAAACGGTTACAATACTTTTTGTGAATTTTTTTTGAACTTTTTAAAATTTTTTGTGTATTTTAGATGCATCTTACACCTTTATATCTTTTACCGCGCCCCTTACACCCTATTCTCACAATATACTAGCAATCATTAGTTATTGATTTTGAAAGATGGTTTCTAAATATGTACTTGGCAAATTAAAGTTTAAAAATGATTCGCAAATGATGATAATAACTTTTAAATGAATACGATATCTACAAATTACTTAATAGAAATTGTAAAGAAATTTGAAGTCTTTTATTAAAGGTAGTAAAATATTGTAAACGAAACATTTAATATCTTGTAAATTAATTTCATATTTAACCACTGGAAGTGCCTTTGTTTAAGGCTGAGAGTAAAGAACTGACTTTATAATTCCTGGAACCTGATCCAGTTCATACTGGCGTAGGGAAGTGGCGACGCTCAATTTTATGAAGTCATACTAAAGCTCAACGCTATTTCCCAATTTAAGGGAAATAGCGTTTTTTTATTGTAGAAATTGGGGGGATATTTATATTTATTGCGATTACACATCATAAACAACTGACTAGGGACGATTTACAGCATTATAAACATATCGAAGAAGCTATTGATGGCTTGTTATTTCGCACTTCCATGAATAACGAAGAAAACAAGGACATGATTCAATCTTTACTTCAATTGGGTTTTAGTAAAGATAAAATAATTATTCACAGTGATACGACACTATTAGAGGAATTAAATCTTAAACGTATTCATTTTAAGAGTAATGATACAACTGCTTTCGCATATAAAGCAGCACATCCTGATATTTATGTAAGTATGTCTACACATGACATTGAAACAGTAAAACGATGTTATGAAAATAATTTAGATTATGTCTTTTTGGGGCATATTTTTCCGACCGCTTCACATCCAGATACGCCACCACGTTCTAAAAAGACCATTCAACAAGCATTAGATGTTCCTATCCCTATTTATGCTATTGGCGGTATCAATGAACATTCGATTCAAAAGATGCCACCTGGATTTAAAGGTATATGTGCCATATCATATTTTAACAATGCTTCACTAGAAGAAATTAAACAATTAAGAAAGGAGTGGTCTACTCATGCATGATGTACTAATCATTGGTTCAGGAGTTATTGGTATGTCAATTGCAAGACACCTCAGTGCAACACACTTAGATATTGCAGTCATAGATAGAGATGTACCTGGAAAGCATGCGTCATATAAAGCTGGAGGTATGCTTGGCGCACAAAATGAATTTACAAAGGATAGTGACTTGTTTCAATTAGCCATCGAATCTCGTGCTATGTTTCCACAATTAAGTAAATCATTATTAGATGAAACAGGCATAGACATTCAATTTAAAAATTCAGGACTTATCAAAATTGCTAATGAACACGATGATATCTCATCTATAAGACGACAATATCAATTTCTGAATAGTCAAGACCGTAGTGTCAAACAATTATCAGATGATGACTTGCTACAACTTACACATGGTGAAGTTAAACCTTCATACGCGGCCATTCATATACCGCATGATGGTCAAATTAATGCACATCATTACACACTGGCATTATTAGAATCATTGAAGTTAAGAGAGATTAAGCGTTATGCGTCTACAGAGGTCACTTCAATAGAACGGCATAATGGCTATTATTCAGTGAAAACCAATCAATCTTCAACAATTGAAGCGCACAAAGTTATCGTTGCAGGTGGCGCATGGTCTTCACAATTATTAACACAATATCATTTACAACGACAAGTGATTGGCGTTAAAGGAGAAGTCATCTTATTAGAAAATAACGATCTTGCACTTACTGAAACATTATTTATGACTAATGGTTGTTACATCGTTCCAAAACAACCCAATCGTTTTTTAATTGGTGCGACGAGTGAATTTAATAATTATTCTGTCGGTACTACAGATGAAGGTATGGATTGGCTTCTTCACCATGCATATCATCGTGTACCTCAACTAAAAGACAGTCATATACTGAAGAAATGGTCAGGAGTAAGACCATACACAGAAAAAGAAATGCCAGTCATGGATCAAATTGATGATGGCTTATACGTGATAAGTGGTCATTATCGAAACGGAATATTATTGTCACCTATTATCGGTCGTGACATTGCCAATTGGCTACTTTCTGGTATTAAACCATCACGTTATTCAAGTTTTACAGTTACAAGGAGGAATAATCATGAAGTGTATCATTAATGGCGACCTCTTCACTTTCGATCAGGATCAATCGATACAAGAGGTTTTACATTCACTTGAGTTAGACCCAAAACGAGTGATTGTTGAACTAAACAAAGAACTTATCAAGCAAGACAAATATGAAGAATATATTGTAAGAGAAGACGACAGATTAGAATTACTAGAAATTGTTGGAGGCGGTTAATATGTTTAAAATAGGAAATTTAGAATTACAATCTCGTTTACTTTTAGGTACTGGTAAATTTGAAAATGAAGAGGTTCAATCAAAAGCAATTGAGGCATCTGAAACAAATGTACTTACATTTGCAGTAAGACGGATGAATTTATATGATCGTAACCTACCTAACCCACTTGCAAACGTTAATTTAAAAGATTTTATCACTTTTCCAAATACTGCAGGTGCCAAAACAGCTCAAGAAGCTATCAGAATTGCTGAAATTGCTAGTCACGCAGGTGTATGTGACATGATTAAAGTCGAAGTCATTGGCGATGACGAAACATTATTACCTGACCCATTCGAAACATACGAGGCATGCAAAGTATTGTTAGAAAAGGGCTACATTGTTTGTCCTTACATCTCTAATGATTTAGTTTTAGCTCAACGTTTGGAAAAATTGGGTGTACACGCAGTCATGCCACTTGCATCTCCTATTGGCACAGGTAGAGGTATTAATAACCCATTAAATTTAAGTTATATTATCGAAAATGCTAGTGTCCCTGTCATCGTAGATGCTGGTATTGGTTCCCCTAAAGATGCGTGTCATGCCATGGAGCTTGGCGCAGATGGTATTTTACTCAACACAGCCATTTCAGCAGCAAAAGATCCTGTGAAAATGGCTGAAGCAATGAAATTAGGTATAAATGCCGGCAGACTTTCATATGAAGCTGGACGCATTCCTGTTAAGTATACTGCACAAGCATCTAGTCCATCAGAAGGTTTAGGGTTCTTGTAAAATGTCGCGTTATGAACGTCAAACACGCTTTGCACCATTTGGAGAAGAGGGACAGCAAAAGCTATCTACCTCTCAAATACTTATTTTTGGTGCTGGTGCTTTAGGAAGCCATATTGTAGATCAACTCGCACGCATGGGGGCTCATCATATTGCAATCGTCGATATGGATATTGTTGAAATTTCAAATTTACATCGACAAACACTCTTCGATGAAGAAGACGCACATACTTTAATATCCAAAGTAGAAGCAATCAAGCATAAGGTTAATCAAATTAATACAAATGTCAATCTAACAACTTATGATTTAGAAGTTACATCATCAAATATCGAAAATTTGATAAAAAATGCCGAACCAGACATCATCATTGATGGCATGGATAACTTCAGAATACGATACCTGATTAATGAGGTTTGTCACAAGCATCAAATCCCATGGGTTTATGGTGCAGCTGTTGGTAGTAAAGGATCAATATATGGAATAGATCACCAAGGACCATGTCTAAAATGTTTATTGCAAACAATTCCTGACACAGGGGAAAGTTGCGCTATTAATGGCGTACTTCCCCCTGTTATATCAATGATTGCAAGCTATGAAGTAGCAGAGGCCGTACGTTATCTTTCAGGAAAAGGATTTTCTAAGCAATTAATCACTATCGATGCATTTAATATTAATTATAAGTCAATGAATGTAGATGCACTCAAAAATAAAGATTGCCCAGTGTGTGAAAAACATGAATATACGTTACTAGAAAGCCAACAAGAACGTACCATTGAGGACTTGTGTGGGAATGCTTATTTATTTAGATTCCCACCTAAAGCTTTTAAACACGCTGTCCATTTCCCAGGAAATATGGTGAAATCTACTTCTTTTGCCAAATTAATTCAATATCAAACTTATGAATTCACCTTATTTAAAGATGGTCGTATGAATGCATATGGTATACACAATGATGAAGAAGCACATCACCTATACAATACGTTGTTAAAATCCATACGCTAATTAAAGTAAGATTGTTACCCTTTCAACCTGTTTCTTGTTAAAATAACTTATACTTAACATCAAGTTTACGACAACTCGATTAATTTAAAAGGAGAAACTAACGTTGTATGGAACAAATTATCACCGATTTTATTAGTAAGTGGGGTTATACAGCGATATTTATTTTAATCTTATTAGAGAACGTATTACCTGTTGTTCCGTCTGAGATTATTTTAACTTTTGCAGGCTTATTATCTGTGAAATCACACTTGTCTATATGGACATTATTAATCATAGCAACAATTGCTTCATTCATTGGTTTACTCATTTTGTATTATATTTGTAGACTTATCTCAGAAGAGAAATTATATCGTTTCGTTGATCGACATGGTAAGTGGATGAAGTTAAAAAGTAAAGATTTGAAACGGGCAAATGATTGGTTTAAAAGGTATGGTGCATGGGCTGTATTTTTATGTCGATTTGTCCCGGTACTTCGAGTATTAATTACATTACCTGCTGGCATTAATCGAATGAACGTTATTCAGTTTACAACTTTATCGTTAATAGGTACTACAATTTGGAATTTTGCTTTAATACTGCTCGGTCGTTTGCTCAGTGACAGTTTTGACGCTTTGATGAATGGTATTCATACATATTCACGTATCATGTATGTCATTATTATTATTGCAGTCATATATTTTGTCGTACGTTATTTAATGAAACGTCGTCGAAGTGTTAAATAAATGTTATGCTAAGTTTTCCGTTTCTTAACGGTTAACTTAGCTTTTTTATTAATTTTAATTTTATGATACGCAATTATTGAAAATTAATTGGTTTTTCAAGATAATCTATGTAAGCGCATTATTATAAATAATCGTATCGTTAGGTCGGAAAATATAATTAGAGGTGACTATGCATGACCCATATTACAGAAAGTGAAATGAAACAAAAATATCTAGATTTACTCTCACAAAAATTTGACAGTGCAGAAAAACTTGCTACTGAAATTATTAACTTAGAGTCAATCTTAGAATTACCTAAAGGAACTGAACATTTTGTCAGTGACCTTCATGGTGAATACGAATCTTTCCAACATGTTTTAAGAAACGGATCTGGAAATGTGCGTGCTAAAATTAATGATATCTTCAAAGATAAATTATCCAAGCAAGAAATCAACGACTTAGCAGCATTAGTATACTATCCGGAAGAAAAACTAAAATTAGTTAAAAATAATTTCGATTCAATCGGAACATTAAATATTTGGTATATTACAACCATTCAACAATTAATTGATTTAATTACATATTGCTCATCAAAATATACACGTTCAAAATTACGCAAAGCATTACCTGAACAATATGTTTATATCATTGAAGAGTTACTTTATAAGAACAATGAATTTCATAATAAAAAGCCTTATTATGAAACACTAGTCAACCAAATTATTGAATTAGAGCAATCAGATGATTTGATCATTGGCCTTTCCTATACTGTACAACGTCTTGTCGTAGACCATCTTCATGTCGTGGGCGATATCTATGATCGTGGTCCTAAACCTGATAAAATTATGGATACATTAATAAATTATCATTCTGTAGATATCCAATGGGGAAATCATGATGTATTATGGATTGGCGCCTATGCTGGTTCAAAAGTATGTCTTGCGAACCTTCTACGAATCTGTGCACGTTATGATAATTTAGATATTATCGAAGATGCATATGGAATCAATCTACGTCCTTTACTTACGCTTGCTGAAAAGTATTACGATGCTGAAAACCCAGCTTTTAAACCTAAGAAACGACCAGATAAAGACGTCAGTCTTACAAAGCGCGAAGAAAGTCAAATCACAAAAATTCATCAAGCGATTGCGATGATTCAATTTAAACTTGAAATACCTATTATTAAGCGTCGTCCTTCTTTTGAAATGGAAGAACGCTTAGTTTTAGAAAAAATAGATTATGATAACAATGAAATCACTATATATGGTAAAACATATCCGCTTAAAGATACTTGTTTCCAAACTGTAGACCCTAATAATCCCGCTGAATTACTAGCAGAGGAAAAAGAAGTCATGGATAAGCTATTACTTTCATTCCAACAATCTGAAAAATTAAGACGTCATATGTCTTTCCTTATGCGAAAAGGAAAATTATATCTACCTTATAATGGCAACCTTTTAATTCACGGTTGTATTCCCGTCGATGAAAATGGAGAAATGGAATCATTTGAAATTGAAGGTGAACGTTTAAGTGGTCGTGATCTACTCGATGTTTTTGAATATCATGTAAGAAGAGCTTTCGACCATAAAGAATCTACCGAAGACATATCTACAGATTTAGTATGGTATCTTTGGACAGGTAAATACTCATCTTTATTTGGTAAACGTGCCATGACAACGTTTGAACGTTATTTTATAGAAGATAAAGCATCTCATAAAGAGGAGAAAAATCCTTATTATTACTTACGTGAAGATGTTGATATGATACGTAAAATGTTAAAGGATTTTGGTCTTAATCCAGATGAAGGCCGTATCATAAATGGTCATACGCCTGTTAAAGAAATTGATGGTGAAGATCCAATTAAAGCTGATGGTAAAATGTTAGTCATAGATGGAGGATTTTCAAAAGCTTATCAATCAACAACTGGTATTGCCGGATACACACTTTTATATAATTCATTTGGTATGCAATTGGTCGCACATAAAGAGTTTAATAGAAAAGAAAAAGTGTTATCAATGGGGGCAGATGAATTGTCAGTAAAACGCGTTGTAGATGAAGAATTGCAACGTAAAAAAATTAGAGATACCAATATCGGTAAACAACTGCAAGATCAAATTGATATCCTCAAAATTTTAATGCACGACCGATATTTAAAATAATATCTTTAAACATATTTAGTAAGTTGATGTGTAATAACATATCTTATCTCCTAATAACTTAAATTAAAAGCGCCCGTACATACACTCATGTACAGGCGCTTAATTCATGTGCTAAAGTATACTATGTTTTATTTTAAATTAATTAATGGTCACGTCATTGATTATCTTTTCATAAAACAAATTAATTTTTGAAGTATGGCTTTTTATAACTTACGCAACACATTAAGTTAAATAAGCATTTTTTAAAATACCATAAACACCTGTTTCATGTTCAGGTATATCTCTATTACTTCGTTTAAACGTCACTTCTTTATCCTCATTGATATGATAGATTAACATATCATTTTCCGTAATTTTTTCATAATCTTCTGCCGGTACTTCAACAATATTATGTTGTGTAATAAATTGATTAAACCAACGTGGGGTATGATTTTCATCAAATAATATATGATTTCTAATTGGACCATTTAAATTGTTTCGTGCTTGCTCATCATTAAAAGATACTGGCATCATATCTACATTATTCAAGCCAAATTCAGGTACCAATTCATTAAATGCTAAACTGTTAAAGATAAACGATTGTGTCATCAAAATACATTTATTATAGCGTAATAAATCAGAATAAATTCTATCATTACTAGATAAAAGATTACCTTTAAATACTTCGAACCCCGCTTCGTGGGCTTTTTCTGATGTGTTTTCAAATAAGTTGAACATCATGACGGGTATACCATGATCCCTTAGATTAATGCCGAGATGGAATGAAAATTCACTTTCTCCGACGATGATTACGCCAGGTGGCTCTGTACTTGCTACACCGAACAGTTTACTTAAAGGTGTAAAACCAAATCCATAAATGACTACAGTGATAAATACAAGACCAAAGGTTACTGGTGTAATATATTGAGCCATAGGAATTTTATCGTCCATAAATAAACTTGAGAAGAATTGTGCCACTGTTAAAACCACAATACCTCTAGGCGCCATTAGTGCTACTACTGCACGTTCCTTTTTAGTTATTTCAGTACCTAATGTTGAAAGAAGCACTGAAATTGGTCTTACTAATACAATCATAACCAAACTAAAGAGTATGAGCTGCCAAGATAACACATTGAGCAACACATCTTTAGTTAAAGAGGACGTAATTAAAATAAATACAGTACTCACAAGTATAGAAGATGCATTATCTATAAAGTGGTCTGATTCTTTAAAGATGAGATCATGACGTTTTTTACGCGCCATCATTAAGCCGAAAATTGTTACAGCTAGTAAGCCTGATTCTGATAATATCTCATCGCAGATACTAAATGTTAAAAGAATAAATACAAACTGAATGGGTGGCATTAAACTTTGAGGAATTTTATCTTGACCTATAAGCCAATTAAATAGAAAGGCTGCACCAAAACCTATTAAAATTGCAGCTAAGAGTTTCAAGATAAAGAGAATAATAACAACAAAGCCTATCCCTTCCTCAAAAATCTGGAATACATAAAATGCTGTGAGTGCAATAATAGGTCCAATAGGATCCAATATAATACTTTCCCATCTTAATACTGAATCGACATTTCTTTTTACTTTCGCTTGCTTTAATAAAGGTTGAATCACAGTTGGACCAGTGATTAAAAATAGACCCCCAATCACAAACGAAATGGATAAAGGGAAACTCATTGTTATATGTAAAGCAATCGCTCCTAAAATCCACGCAATCCCTGCACCTATAGTTATAATTCTTATAACAGCTTTAGAAATGCCTTTTAATTCTCTAAAATCTAGATTACTACTACCTTCAAATAAAATAATTGCTACAGCAAGAGATACAATTGAACTAAATGCCTCAGGTCCAAGTGCCTCTTTTGGATTTGCTAATCCAAAAATAGGTCCTACGAGTAAACCTACGATGGCCATGACAACAATCGACGGCCATTTTATTCTACTCGCTAACCATTGACTAAAAATGCCTAGTGCTAAGAACAATACAATCGTTAGCATCACGGGCAATTCCAATGACATATTAAACACCTTCTTTATTTCCAATTCGATTTATATACTTAATATTGACCTATACTACCAAAAATGATTTGCAATTGCATTATGATTTGCTTAAAGATAATGTAAACATTTAAATGAAATATATGGATTTAGGTTAGATGGTACTTGACTATACGCACTTATCTGCCATCTTATTTAATCATACCACACTTAAACGTACACCCTATTTATACAATAGTACATATGTGGCGAACTTTACTGTTTATTTTTTCGGTAAAATCATCTAAAATAGATTAATGTAATTTTTAAAATTTTTGTAAGAAAAATTAATCTAACTTGGATAGCACCTGAAGGGATTTGTTTATTAAATGAGCAATGTTAAAGAATCCATCATTGTTGCCTTCGCCTTTGTAGGCGTTGTAGTTGGAGCAGGATTTGCGACAGGTCAGGAAATTTTTCAATTCTTCACTAGTCATGGTATTTACAGTATTAGCGGTATTTTTATTACTGGACTTATCATAACTCTTGGAGGAATATTCGTATTAAATACTGGCTTTCGTCTTAGATCTCAAAACCACTCCGAATCTATTCGCTATTATCTACATCCAACAATAGCTAAATTATTTGATATTATACTTACAGTATTTTTATTTTCTCTAGCAATTATTATGACAGCCGGCGGTGCATCTACCATAAATGAAAGTTTTGGCTTACCTTTTTGGTTAAGTTCTTTCATTTTAGTGATACTTATTTTGTTAACATTATTTCTAAAGTTCGATCGTCTCATCGCTGTTTTAGGAGGGGTAACACCATTTCTTGTGGCAGTCGTAGTAATGATTGCAGTATATTACTTTATTACCGGTGATTTAAACTTTAATAACGCCAGTCAATATTCAAATCAAAATAAGTCGATTTCTCCTGGCTGGTGGTTTGACGCAATTAATTATGCTAGCTTACAAATTGCTGCTGCATTTAGCTTTTTAACTGTAATGGGCGGTAAGCTACGATATCAATCGTCCACAATTTATGGTGGACTTATCGGTGGTATTATTGTGACTTTACTATTACTTTTAATTAATTTTGGTCTTGTTACAGAATTTAATCAAATTAAAGAGGTAGCATTACCATCATTGCTACTTGCTAAGCAGATTTCTCCATCCATTGGTATTATCATGTCTGTCATTATGGTTTTAGTCATATACAATACAGTAGTAGGTTTAATGTACGCCTTTGCATCGCGCTTTAGTCGACCGTTTACGAAACGCTATTATATTCTTATAGTTATGATGGTGATAATAACATTTGCTTGTACTTTTGTGGGATTCATTTCTCTCATTGGTAAAGTATTCCCTATCATGGGACTTTTTGGTTTTATCTTATTAATTCCTGTGATATACAAAGGAATTTTACGAAAATAATAATCTTAGCCTAGGACAAATTGTCTTAGGCTTTTATATTGTCAATAAGGTAAAGAGTTAAACACATACTAACAACTTTTAATTCTATTAACACTTCCTGTGTAAATTAACGAATCTATTTAAACACTATTCACCTTCTTAATGGTTGCTCATTTTCTTGAAGTTCAGGAGAATTTTAATATAAAATAATGCAATTTAAATTTAAAACTGATTTTTCAGGGAATACTTCTAATGGAGGTGTTTAACATGACAAATCAATTATTTATTAACAATGAATTTATAGAAAGTCAGTCTAAAGAGACAATGGATGTCATTAATCCAGCTACTGGCGAGGCATTTGATACTATCACTCTTGCAACTGAAGAGGAAGTAAACGACGCAATTGAAAAATCGCAACAAGCACAACTTGAATGGGAGCGCGTACCTCAACCTACACGTGCAGAACATGTTAAATTACTTATACCTTTATTAGAAAAAAATCGCGATGAAATAGCTCAATTATACGTAAAAGAACAAGGTAAAACTTTATCGCAAGCTTATGGAGAAATTGACAAATCAATCTCATTTATCGATTATATGACAAGTCTGAGTATGTCAGATAAAGGACGTGTTCTACAAAATAGTATTGCAAATGAAACGATTCAAATTATCAACAAACCTATCGGAGTTACTGCTGGTATTGTGCCATGGAACGCACCGATACTTGTCCTTATGCGAAAAGTCATTCCAGCTATTGTAACTGGTTGTTCAGTAGTGATTAAACCTAGTGAAGAGACAACGTTACTCACTCTTCGATTAGCTGAATTATTCAGAGCATCAACTATACCAGCAGGTTTGATTCAAATTGTTCCTGGCACTGGAGAAACAGTAGGTACACAATTAGCTTCGCATAAAGACATTCAACTTATTTCTTTAACTGGAAGTATGAGAGCTGGTAAATCTGTTTACGAAAATGCTGCTCAAACTGTAAAGAAAGTAAATTTAGAATTAGGTGGAAATGCTCCAGTCATTGTCACATCAAATGCCGATTTAGATAAAGCAGTTGACTATATTGTGACAGCCCGTATAAATAATGCAGGTCAAGTTTGTACGTGCCCTGAACGTATCTTTGTGCATGAAGATGTTCACGATGACTTTTTAAATAAAGTAACTTCCAAAATGAAAAGCTTAAGTGTTGGAAATCCATTTGATGAAAACACCGATTATGGCGCAATTATTAACCAAAAACAACTTGATAGTATTCATGACAAGGTCCAAGATGCTATTAAAAATGGTGCAACATTGATGACTGGTGGACATCAATTAAAACGCCATGGTTTCTTCTACGCACCAACGGTATTAGATAACGTTAGAAAAGACGATAGCGTCTTTAAAGATGAAATTTTTGGTCCTGTTCTTGCGATAACAACATACCGTAATTTTGAACAAGTGATTGAAGACGCTAATGATACAAACGCTGGCTTATCTTCTTATATCTTCTCTGAAAATTTAACAGAAGTAATGACAGCAACCGAACGTCTAAAATTTGGTGAAGTATATGCAAATTGTGAGGCTGAAGAAGTCGTTAATGGCTATCACGCAGGTTGGCGTGAATCAGGCTTAGGTGGCGCTGACGGTATTCACGGTTTTGAAGAATACTATAATACCACAGTAAGTTATATCAGATACTAATATAATCATTATCATATAACTAACGGGATGGGTTTAACGTTTTATTTAGAACGTTAAACCCACCCCGTTTTTAATTATTGAGTGCGCGATTTAATACGTGAATGTTCTTTTTCATTAATGATTGGTATGAAATTGAATCATCATTTTGCTCCTCTTTAGTCAATACAGCTAAATTATGAAAACTTAATGGTTTCGTATCTGTTTCTTTCTTAATAACATCTGTAATTTTGGAGGTAATATTTTGTTCATATAAAACATAAGGCGCGTGTGAATGCTGTATATCTTTAACGATATTCAAAATCTCTTTTTGACTAGGTTCTTCATCATTCATACCTTTAACACCTTGTTGTTTAAAACCATAACGATGCGCTAAATATCCTAGCGAATCGTGTGATATCACAACTTGATCTCTTTTAGAATGCTTCGTTATTGATTGTAGCTGTTGATCAATATGCACAATATCTTTATTTACTATTTTATAATTTTTATTGTAATAAGCTTGATGTTTAGGGTCTTTCTCTATTAATTTCTCTTTAATCATGAAAGCGAATTTTTGATTTAGAACAGGATCTAACCAAACATGAGGATCTTGATTCGATTCTTCATGATGTGAATGATGCTCATGATCTTCATCATGGTCTTTAGAGTGAATAAAATCACTTTGTTTGAGTCCTTCGGCAAGCGCTAATTTCATGCTATTATTGGTCATCGAATTCGTAATCTTTGCAGCGACAGGATCTAATTGATGACTTGAATAGACAAACAGGTCACTTTTGGCAATATCAATCATATCTTTTTGTGTTGGTTCATATGAGTGTAAATCAGCACCAGCAGGATAGATTGATTGCGCGTCAACATATTTTCCACCAATCTGTTGTGTCAAACTTTGAAATGCGTATACAGTCGTGTATACTTTCATTTTATTCTTGTCATTAATACTTTCGCGTTTACGATGATCAAAGCTACTGCATCCGCTTAACATTAAAATGATGATTGACACTATAATTAATTTCTTCAATATAAGTGCTCCCTACTATGACCAATTTATACGCTTATCACTATATCCGTTACATTATAAAAAAGCAATAGTTATCAATATAAATGTAAACTGTAAACCAATTATGTTTGAAAACGTCAAAGCGTGATAAATATAACTATATACTATTTTAAAGGAGTGAACGTCGATGGCTGCAGAAATTAAACAAGGCGATCATAAATTCTATGTAGGTGATGACGAAAATAACCCAAAAGCTGTTATTACATTTAAAGAGGTTGATAACAATGAGATAGACATAGATCATACTGGAGTTTCTGATGAACTCGGTGGACAAGGTCTAGGTAAAAAATTAGTTAATCGTGTTGTTGAACATGCACGAGAAAACAATCTAAAAATTATCGCTTCTTGTCCATTCGCAAAAAACGTATTAGAAAAAGATGATCATGCACAAGATGTTTATTTAGGATAGTTTATGTGAATGTACTCATATCAATTTGAGATATACGTCGTTCGCTTATTTCACCGAAAATTTATAGCAGTTGACTAAATATGCAATACGTTTATCAAATGGGCACACATATAGTTAACTATGTAAGGGTAGGACTAATTTCAAAATAATTTAGTTCTACTCTTTTATTTAGATTTTATATTAGTTCAATATATTAGCTATTTTAGTATCTTTTAAGTATATTAATTATACTTATTTTAAAATTGAAAGGAACACGAAACGATGACAAATTTTCATTCTATAGATGCTACACAAGTAACAAACGTCACTTTAAATGTTAAAGATTTAAATAAATTAACTGATTTCTATTCTAATGTATTAGGTTTTTCTATTGAAAAACAAACGAATCAACAGACCGTATTCAACATCGGAAATCTTGGTTATACTTTAACTTTAAATGAACTCAACAGTGGTCGACAACCGGAATTTAGAGAAGCAGGTTTATTCCATGTTGCTTATCTTTTACCGACTCGTAGCGATTTAGCAGACTTCCTTTATCATGCTAACAATCACAACATCGCAATGGGTGGCGGAGATCACCTTGTCAGTGAAGCGCTATATTTCGCTGATCCTGAAGGTAATGGTATTGAAGTCTATCATGATCGTCCTTCAGAAGACTGGGTATGGCGAGACGGTTTTGTCAAAATGGATACATTGGAAGTTGGTGTCAATGATTTAATGGCTCAACGCTCAAACGAAGGTTGGCAAGGTTGGCCGGAAGAAGGAAAAATCGGCCATTTACATCTCAAAACCCACAATTTAGAATCAGCTTATGAATTTTATGTTGAAAAGCTAGGGTTCGAACATATATCTAATTTCCCACAAGCACTATTTATGTCTACTCAAAAGTATCATCATCATATAGCTACAAATACTTGGCAGTCAAATAAGATTAGAACTCAAAATGAACAAACTTATGGTTTATGTCACTTTGACATATATCAACCTAATGCAAATAGTAGTCATGTTACTTCACCTGAAGGCTTTGACATTACAATTCATGGTAACAAAACAAAATAACGATGATAACTTACCGTAGTTGATACACACCTTATTTTGAATAAGTTATCCAAGTTACCGACAACTTGCTTTGCCCTGGGAATTTTTCGGTGAAATTCTCTTTGTTGGAGCCTCGAACCTCAACTTTTCTAATCCATTGAATTCCAACATATACTTCGTCTTTATGGGGTTTGTTGAAAGTGTTTGATATAAGGTAGATGTAATTTCTAGTGTTTTGTCTATATATTAAGAAAACCTGAGACAAGATTGATGTGTACTATACCTCACAATGTTAGAATTTAGTCTAACTTTACGTTGCACTCAATGTCTCAGGTTTTTATAATTTTATTTATTTTTCATTAATTTTACTTCGCTTAATGCTTGCTGACGTATTCTTTCTTCATCTTCTCTAACCCAGTTTGGAATTAAAAAAGCATCAATAATAGCCCAAATTAATGTAGGAATTCCAAAAGTAAACCAAACAGTTAATAATGTTAAGACTAATAATCCAACTCCACTTCCTACTTTACCATGATAAAATCTATGTGCTCCAAATCCTCCTAAAAAGAACCAAAGTACATAAGATACAGCAGTAGATTTTCCACGATTCGTTACTTGTTGTTCAATATAACTCTTTTCTTCTAAATTCATAAAATCCCTCACAACATTTTCATATTTAAAATTATTGTACCATACAAAATATAAAAACAAATATTAATTTATTATTTTTCACCAGATAAATAAATTTTTGTGTAATACTCAAAAATATTTTCTGCTTTTAATTGAAGTAAAATTTCAACAAAAAACAGGATGCACGCATACGCATGCATCCTGTAAAGTGCCTCTTTTTATTAATATAAACCTTTAGTTTGGTTGCTTGTATCAATAAAGATATTTTTAACTTGTTGATAGTTTTTGATAGCATCTTTATATACTTCGCGCCCAATACCTGATTTTTTATATCCTCCGAATGGCGCACCTGCAGGAATTTGATTATAAGTGTTAATCCAAATACGACCTGTTCTCATAGCTTTAGCTACATTTAATGCACGATTTAAATTTGTAGTAAAGATACCTCCAGCTAAACCATACTCAGAATCATTTGCAATTTCGATAGCTTCTTGCTCATCATCGAATTTTTCAACTACTACAACTGGACCAAAGATTTCTTCTTGAGCAAGTTGATGTTTATTATCGTTAATCTCAATAATTGTAGGCTCAAAGAAGTAACCTTTGTCTAAGCCGTTGTCTGTGATTCGATGACCACCAGTTAAGATGTTAGCTTTGTCATCTTCTTCAGCAATTTTTATATAACTTTCAATTTTATCTAATTGTTCTGGTCCAGTTTGCGCACTCATTTTAGTATCTTCATCAAATGGATCGCCAACTTTAATATTTTCAAATACTTCTTTCAATTTTGGCAATAATTCATCGTAAATAGATGATTGTACTAATAATCTTGAACCTGCACTACATACTTCACCTTGGTTAAATAATATACCAAGTTGAACACCTTCAATCACTTGCTCTAAATTAGCGTCATCAAAGATAATATTAGCACTTTTACCACCTAATTCTAATGTTGTAGGAACGATACGTTCAGCACCTGCTTGTGCTACACCGTAACCCACGTCAGTAGAACCTGTAAATGATAATTTGTCTACACCTTCATGATGGAAAATAGCGTCTCCTGATTCAGACCCTTTACCAGTTAAGACATTAACTACTCCTTTAGGAAGAACTTCTTGGAAAATTTTAGCAAGTTCAATTAATGATAAAGGCGTAGATGATGATGGTTGAATTACTACTGTATTACCTGCTGCTAAAGCTGGTCCTAATTTCCATGATGCTAATAAAATTGGGAAGTTCCATGCTACTACTGCACCAACAACTCCAACAGGTTCATTAACAACTAAACTCATTGTATTTTGATCAATTTCATTAACTGAACCTTCGTCAGTTGTTAAAACGCTAGCAAAATACTTAAATTGATTGGCTGCTTGTGGTACATCAATTGTTGATGTTTCACGATAGGGTTTACCATTTTGCAGTGATTCAACTGTCGCTAAATGTTCAGTTTTCTCATGAATACGTCGACTAATTTCTAATAGATAATCTGCACGTTCTTCTTTAGAAATCTTACTCCAACTATCAAATGCATCATGAGCTGCCTGAACAGCTTTATCCACATCTTTTTTACCAGAGCGTGCAACTTTAGCTAAATCTTCACCATTAGCTGGATTAGAAACAGTTAATGTTTCCCCACTATCACTAGCTTGGAATTCATTGTTAATAAACAAGCCGTAACTTTCATCTATATAATTTCTTACGTTAATATTTGTCATTAAAACCCATCCTTTTTTAGTGATATTTGAAGTAATCGCTTATCCCTAATAAAATGTAAGCGTTTACTCAATGTAACACTTATTTTAACCTCTTTTGTAAATAATGCAAAATTATCTGTTTGCATCATCAATAAAAGTGACTATGTTTGTGTTGTACCCGCTTCGAGTTTTATTATTCAACGTATAAAAATTTTATTATATTCAACAAAAAAATCTGAGGCTTCAAGTAGAAATCTCAGGTTGTTTATATATTAATTATTGATAACTCACTCAATTTTAAATTCATATAATCGTACTTGATTAAAGTTCTCACTATCAGGAGTAAACTATAGTATTTAACATAAACCTATGCTATACCTTGTGGTTTCATAAAATTTCTTTATTCAATCCAACTAATGATGTCGTCTTCATTTTGTCTAACTTTGCCATGTTTAGGCTCTTGTGCTCTGTAACCAAAGCCTACCATAACTGAAATACCAAATTGTTCTGTATCTAAAACACCCTCATCAGAAAGAATTTCAGTCACTTTGTCTAAATCAAATCCTTCAATTGGACATGAGTCGATACCTAGTAATGCAGCACTTGTCATCATGTTTGCTAACGCAATATATGTTTGTTTACTCGCCCAATCATACAATGTTCGTTCATTATCGGCGATATGGAAACTTTCTTGGAAATCATCAAATTTATTTTCAACAGCTGGAATTGTACTTTCTTCATATTTTTTAACACCACGAAGTAAATGTTGCACGTATTCTGTATGAGCCGTCACATTCTTACGGGCAAAAATTAATACAAAGTGACTTGCTGTATCAAGTTGCTTTTGTGCTCCCCAACTATAGGCTTTCAATTTTTCTCTCAATTCTTTATTTTGAACCACTACAAAGTGCCAAGGTTCTAAACCTAGTGAACTTGGAGATAATCTACCTGTTTCTAAAATCGTATTAAAATCTTCATCACTAATTTTTTTCGCAGGGTCAAATTCTTTTGTCGCATGTCTAAAATGGAATGCATCAACAATCGTTTGATTCATTTGATTCACAATCATACCTTCCTCTCTTTACTTCTGTTGATACAAATTATATACGACTTCAAAGTGTAACTAAAGTAATTGATTTCTAATCTCTTCAGCTCACTTATATAGTTAGTATAATTTAGAAATTTAAAAGACCTATGAAATAACTTGTTTAGTGAATTAAATCACATATAATAAAAAAATCATAAGTACTGACTTGTGAATGTTTTTACTATTCATTAATTCTAAATTTTAGAAATGAGGTAATTTTAATGACAAAAATTATGTTTTTCGGTACAAGAGCATATGAAAAGGACATGGCATTACGTTGGGGAAAGGAAAATAATATCGATGTTACTACATCAACAGAACTTTTAAGTGTAGATACAGTCGATCAATTAAAAGATTATGACGGTGTGACAACAATGCAGTTCGGTAAATTAGAACCTGAAGTTTACCCTAAATTAGAGTCTTATGGTATTAAACAAATTGCACAACGTACGGCTGGATTTGATATGTATGACTTAGAACTTGCAAAAAAACATGGAATTATTATCTCGAATATACCTAGTTATTCACCTGAAACAATTGCTGAATATTCGGTATCTATCGCTCTGCAGCTCGTACGAAAATTCCCAACAATTGAAAAACGTGTGCAAGCACATAATTTCACGTGGGCGTCCCCTATTATGTCTCGTCCAGTAAAAAACATGACCGTAGCAATCATCGGTACAGGACGTATTGGTGCTGCAACAGGTAAAATCTATGCTGGTTTTGGTGCGAAAGTAGTTGGTTATGATGCATACCCTAATCATTCTTTATCTTTCTTAGAATATAAAGAAACAATAGAGGATGCAATTAAAGATGCTGATATTATCTCTTTACATGTACCCGCTAATAAAGATAGTTTTCATTTATTTGATAACAATATGTTTAAAAAAGTTAAAAAAGGTGCCGTTTTAGTTAATGCTGCAAGAGGAGCTGTGATTAACACGCCTGATTTAATTGAAGCAGTAAATAATGGTACATTATCAGGTGCTGCCATTGACACATATGAAAATGAAGCTAATTATTTCACCTTTGATTGGTCAAATCAAACGATTGATGACCCAATATTATTAGACCTAATTAGAAATGAAAATATTTTAGTTACACCTCATATTGCCTTTTTCTCTGATGAAGCAGTACAAAATTTAGTCGAGGGTGGTTTGAATGCTGCATTATCAGTAATTAATACTGGCACATGTGATACGCGATTAAACTAATACGAATAAATTCAGTAATCACTGTAATCAAGATATTATTTATCATTATTTCGATTTACTTACCCTATATCATTACATTATCACTTGGTATTAATGTGAATAAAATAAAAAACATTTTACTTTTCTAATAAAAAAATGGTTAAGCGTCTGTACATGTTAATGTTTCAGACATTTAACCATTTTATTATTTATTAGAATAACCGAGAACAACATTTTCGATTGTTGATAGTACGCCTTGTTCATCATTGGAAGGTGCCACATGACTCGCTATATTAAATAATGATTGATCTTCACTATTAGCCATGACATAACTATGTTCGGCGAGTTCCAACATATCTTTATCGTTATTTGCATCTCCAAATGCCATTAAATGTGAAGCAGACATTTGCCATTCTTTTAATAATCTAGACAAAGCTTGACCCTTAGTCATATTTGGCATAATAACATCTATACTATCTCTTCCACTTGATACTAGTTTAATATCATCTTTAAACTTAAGAGCTAATTTCTCATCTAAGTCTGGATGAGTTTGACGATTAATATTGAAAGCAATTTTTACATAATCATCGTCAGGTAATGTTTGTAAGGAGTCAATCTCTATGAGTTGGTGATAATATGTACGTGCATCTTGCTTAAATGCTTCGCTTGTCTCTTTTAAAATATATGCACTTTTTACGCCACAAATAATCAAATTGTTTATCTTTTGATTCAAATTTAAATAATTTACAACTTTTTGAAAAATATACTGATCAAAACTTCGATAATTATAAAGTTGATTCCCTTTATAGATGACTGCTCCATTTTCAGATATAAAGAACATTTCCCTATCTCCAAAAATTGATTTTAGCTTTGCAAATTGATTCCCACTCGCAGCTATAAATTTGATATTTTTATCTATTAATTCTTTAAAAATAGTTTCAAAACGATTTCTATCAAACTGTTTATTTGAGTCAAGAAATGTTCCATCCATATCTACCGCAATGGCTTTAATCATCGTTAAGCCCCCTATCTATAGATTAAAATTCATAATCATTATATAGCTGTTGGATTTGGGATTGAAGCAATATCAAATATAGTGAAAACATATTCATATATTGAAATTGTTTTCAACATAAAAAATAATTACCTTTGTCATTCACACTATCGCTTAATATATAAGATAAATCTCTTATTTTCATTTATATAACTTGAATCGACATATTAAAAAGAGCCAAGGACAATCACTTTGTCCTTAACTCTCTAATCAATAAGTTATTAAAATTCATTTTAACAAAGCTTCTTCTCGAAGCAGAACATAATTCATACAGTTTATTACGTATCTTTCACTTATAAGAATATTAGTTAATTTGTGTAGCTATGAATATTTTCCTTGTTTCCCAAACACCCGTTTCTTCATTATAGTCATCACAAGTAATTAATGTTAATTGATTTTTCTTATTAGGATGTTCGTCTAATACCTTAACCTCTGTAGGTTTAACATCACGTATTTTAGTTATTTTATACTTTCTAGTTTGATTTCCAGTTTTAAAATACACTTTACTACCGATTTTTGCTGATTTTAAATTTGTAAATTGATAGTGCGGACGATCAGTAAACGTATGACCAGCAATTGAAATGTTCTGTTGATTAAGAGATTCGTCACCTTCTGCAAAACTTACACCTCTATTGAGTTGTTCTGGCGTTGCTGGACCAGGGTATACAGGTTCTTTTATTTGCGCATCTGGAACTTCTATATAACCAGCCATTTTAGATTTATCGGAAGGTATCTTTGGCGTCGATTTAGATGTCTTTGTCTGTTCTTTTTCCTTTTTATCATAATTTTCAATTTTATGATCGTTATCTTTTTCATGAAGATAATTATCGATATATGGCTTTGAGAATAAATAAATAGCTAAAATGATTAACAATACGCCTATTAAGGTGATTAATCTATTCATCCACTGCTTCATTTATGTTACTCCTTTATATTTATTTCGCAAATTATATAATTTTAGTTTAGTATAGCATTAAATTAAAAATTCAACATTACATGATGTGATATCTGAACTAGATGAGAATGCCTGAAGATGATGCATTGTCTATTGAATAAAAATAATAATTTTAAAGATTTGAGGGATTGAGATGATTAGATTTGCACGACTAGAGGATCTTCAAGATATTTTGACAATTTATAATGATGCTATCCTTAATACAACAGCTGTTTATACGTATAAGCCACAACAATTAGATGAACGTCTTCAATGGTATCAATCTAAAGCAAAAATAAACGAACCTATATGGGTTTATGAAAAAGAAGGGAAAGTGGTTGGTTTTGCCACTTATGGTTCCTTTAGACAATGGCCGGCCTATTTATATACTATTGAACATTCAATATATGTTCATCAACAGTACAGAGGACTAGGTATCGCTTCTCAATTATTAGAGAATTTAATTCATTACGCTAAAGAACAAGGTTATCGCACCATTGTTGCCGGGATTGATGCATCGAACATGGACAGTATCGCATTACATAAGAAGTTTGACTTCTCACATGCAGGTACAATTAAAAATGTAGGTTATAAGTTTAATCGATGGCTCGATTTATCATTTTATCAATATGATTTATCCGATTCATAAGAAAGTGTGGAGTTATTATTAAATAAGTTAATCCAAAAAGATACGCTTTATTTTTTATTTCTTCAGTCTTCTTTTTTATCTTCAATAACAAAACGAATGTAATAGAATATAAAAACAATTATCATGCTCAATGATAATGATTTAAATAGCAAGTTGGGCCATGTTCCCTCGATGGTCCATAAATAAGTTATCGTCGTGTTAATGATGAATGCGATGAAGATCAAAAATAATCTCAGCATTTCATCAACCCCTTTTTAGCTATTTTATGTTGTTGTCAGAAAATTTGCAATATATAAAACGCCTATAATCATATGATTAAAGGCGTTCTTAATATAAGAACTTTATCTTTTATAATTTTTTCTTTATTTTTAACATCTTTTACTACTAAAAATGCTCAAGCTTTATAATTTATAAAGCCTGAGCATTTAAATATTAATTATTTATTTTTAACCATGTTGTCTGCTTCGCCGAATATTTTACGTTTGATTTCTTCGCCAGTAGGTGTACCTGCTAAACCACCTAAACCTGTTTCTCTTAATGATGCAGGTAAATTACGACCCACTCTATCCATAGCACCTATGACTTCATCTACTGGAATTTGACTTTCAACTCCAGCTAGTGCAAGGTCTGCAGATATTAATGCATTTCCTGAACCAATAGCATTACGCATTACACATGGAATTTCAACTAAACCAGCAACTGGATCGCAAACTAAGCCTAATAAGTTACTAATTGCCAATGCCATGGCATGTCCTGATTGTTCAGGTGACCCGTTAAAAATTGATACTGCAGCAGCTGCAGCCATTGCAGATGCCGAACCCACTTCGGCTTGACAACCACCAGTTGCACCGGCAACGCTCGCATTGTTTGCAACTACTCGCCCGAATAAAGCTGATGTGAATAGAAAATCTATCATTTGATCTTCAGTGATATTATGAGTTTTTTCTAATTTCAATATTACGCCGGGAATCGTTCCCGAGGAACCAGCTGTCGGAGTAGCACAAATAATACCCATTGCTGCATTAACTTCGTTCGTTGCAACTGCACCTTTGACTGCATCAATCATTTCATGACCTGATAATGCATGATTATTCTCGTTGTAATCTCGAAGTTTAGCAGCGTCATGTCCTGTATAACCTGTCACACTTTCTACACCGTCGCCAGTCGTACCTTTTTCAACCGCCTCACGCATAACGTTTAAGTTTTGTCTCATTAAATCACGCACTTCTTCGCGAGATTTACCTTCTCTTTCCATTTCATCATTAATCATCATATCAGCAAAACTGATGTTATTTTCAACTGAATAATCTATTGTCTCTCTAATTGAATCAAACATGTTAATCCCCCTCTATTTGATATAGGAAACGTTTAAATCACTATGTTTATCTTTAATAATATTTAATGCTGATTCTGAGATTGCTTTATTTAAAGGAAATACAACTAAACCTTCATTATCATTTGTTTTTATTAATTCTTCACCTAGGTCTAAGTTCATATCTGATAAATCATTAATAAGATGATTTATTTTAGCTTTATTCATATTTCCATCTATAACTAACATTGGAAGCCCATGATTCAGTTCCACATCTAAACCATTTACATTGATACCTTTTAGTTTGATTGTACCGCCACCAATAGAAATACCTATCACTTCTATATAACGTCCGTCTTTCGTATTTGCTTTGATATAAGCACAGTTAGGATGTTGACCAATACTTTCTCCTTCATCTTCAATAATATCAATTGTAATATTTTCATCTTTTGCTATGTCTAAGGATGATTTAATTCTACTATCGAAAGTGCTGTAGCCCATAGCACCTCCGACAATAGCAACGTCTGTACCATGCCCTTGATGCGTTTTAGCAAAAGATTCATAATAACGAATTTCTATATGCTTAGGCATATCTCCTAACACAGCTCTCGCTGAATTACCAATTTTTACTGCACCTGCTGTATGAGAACTTGAAGGTCCCATCATTACTGGTCCAATAATATCGAAAGCACTTTGATAATCATAGCTTTTAGCCATCATTAAACACTCTCCTTAACTTGGTTTTTTCTACGTGGTAACTTGAATCCGACATTCATCAAGTTAAATTTATTAATAATAGCACTAATAACGTACGCTAATATCACACTTGCAATTGCTACTGCGATAATTGTAATTGTAGATCTTACAGCATCGTTAAAGCCATAAAGTACAATAGCACCTGCTATAGGTGTTGCCATACCTTTAATATCAATAACTAGTCCACTGTATGTGACAATACAAGCATTTACAACACCAATAATGGCATTCGCACCAAACAGTTGTAGCGGATATTTGGCAATTAAGTCAATTTGAGTTAACGGCTCTACAAATACCGCGAAGGCATTACCTTTATTACCAATTTTTAATTTGCTAAATAAGATTCCATTAACAAAAGATGCTCCTGTACATGTTAACGCACCAATTGCCATTGGAATACCAGTTAAACCTAATAAGCTTGTAAGTACCATTGAGCTTAATGGCGTCATACCAGTTACAGGAATAACAAGTCCTAAAATGACTGCTAATGCATATGGGTTGTTATCACCTACTGAAGTGATTGCACTACCAATTTGTTTAAGTACTGCAATAACCCCTGGAGAAATTAAGTTTGCAAGACCAAATGTAACTGCTGGAGCCAATAAAATAACAACAATTAAATCTAGTCCCTCTGGAACTTTTTTCTCAACAAACTTGATTCCAAATGCAACAACATACGCTGCGATAAACGCAGGTAATAATTTTGAGTCATGTAATATTAAACCTACAATGACTGCAAATACTGGAGACACTTCTAACTTTAGACAAGTTAATATACCAACAGCTATACCACTTAAACTCCCTGCTAAATCACCAATTTCTTGGAAAAATTTAACATGGAATACGCCACCAATTGCGTAACTTAAGAACGCCTGTGGTAAAAACGTGGCACAAGCAGCCCCTGATAAAGCTTGTAAACCTTGTTTACCATATGGCGCAAAATTTAAGAAAAGCGTCATGATAATAAGAACGAGTACTAAAGTCCCTACTCCTAAAATAATATCCATTTCCCCAAAACCTTCTTTCTTTATTTTTAGGCCATAGTTATCGTACACCCTAAAGAAAGCGATTTCAACAATTTATTGAACACAATTAAGTCTATATTGTGAATTAATTCACAAAACCGTTTTAATAGTCTTTCTAAAACATTTATATACACGAATTTTATATTTTAAGATGGTTTCAAATTACTTTTTTTAGTTAATTGGTTTTATTTATCTACTTTAAATACTGTAAAAGTAAAATGTTAATCACAATAATTCAATATTTTGTCAATGCATAACTAAGATGACTCCATGTATTCTAACGCTAAAAGTCATATTTGTAAAAAATTAGTCACAATTAAAAAAGGAGCGGAACTGAATTCATCTAAGAATTTTATGTCCCGCTCTATCGCTCTTATTGACTGAGTTTATAAAAAACTTAATGAACCAAAAATTTCATTTCAATCAATGATTGCGAAAAGATTGAGAATCTACACGTAATTTTATGGTATAGATTCTAAGCAATATGAATGTTTATGTTAAATAATGTGTTTTAATGACTTAATATCAAATAAATGAAACGAATTTTATCATACTTTAACCTTCTTATAACTTACCTTTCGTACCTTTTATGGTGGTGCTCGACATCTCACTATCAAATGTTTTAAGTGTCCATTTAATCTTTTGTATGGCATTGCGAGTAAAAATAATATTGACTCAATGAATATTCTTGTCTCGCGAGATGTTCAGGTAATTGAAATATAAGTAAAAAAAGCTTTTGTATATGGAAAATAAGATCATTCAAAGACGGTATCATGAAGGTATTTGAGATTTCGAGATATTGGAAATCTCTATGCCATGCGTGGATGCTATATTGTAATGGATATAAATGGTCTTGCTGTTCGTGATAGTTTAAATCGACCTTTATGATATAGTTTGGTAGTTTTATTTCGAAAGAATTATTCTTTAGAGAAACAGGAACTTGGCATTTGGTAATTTCGTTGATTAATTTTTGTAATAGACAAATTAAAATATCATTGTCTTTGTCAGAGCTTTGAGGTGGTGTAATTTCTTTACGAATAGAATGCTGATCTAAGGGGAATTTGAGTTTTAAACAATGTAATTGAGGCCGTAACTTTAGACTTTTCATTCTAGAATAAGCACTCAAAATTAAATGTATTTGCTGACGTGAATAAAAATGCAGGAAACTTAATTGTTCATTATTAATTGGGGTCGGAATTTCATCCTTTAAATGAATATAACAATTGTCTACGCGATTCTTAGGCTTCATAATTTTACTTCCTCGCAATGTTTTTCGAAGTTGATGAATCGGTGGAATAGATATTTGATGCTCTTCAATTATCATTAATAAGTTATAATAATCTATTTCATTCAAGTAGGCAAACGTTCTTGGCGTAACATATTGTAACTTTTCATATAATTCTTGTTTTGAAATAAACATAGTATCATCCTCTCGATGCTTATATAGTCTTGAGTGCTCAAATCTTAAAAATGATATCTATATTAAACGTATAATTTAAATCAATGTCAATATTCATTTTAATAATTAAATTTTTACTTATCATTTTTAGTTGACAGTTTTTCAATTTTTGAACTTTTCTACGACGAAATTGTATGTACTGTTGATAAATATAATTATTTTTTCATTTTCTTATAATTGACTATAATAAAAAGACTCATCGCCATTAAAAGTGAGCGATAAGTCTTTAATATTTTAATTCGTTATCGTTAACAAATCAGCAGTAAGCTGTTTCGTTTGTTTATATATAGCTTCATAAACTGAATAGTATTGTTCATAAAGGTCATGATTTTCATTATTCGGCTCAAACACCTCGTCTACTTTAATAAATGCCTCTACACAAGACTCAATTGTTTTAAACCATCCTAGACCGTATGCCGCTAAAATTGCCGCTCCCATGCTTGGTCCTTCTTCATGCTTCAACCTTTTTATTTGTACATTAAAAATATCAGCTTGAAGTTGTAACCAAAATCTACTCTTAGCACCACCACCGATTGAAGTGATAGAGTTCATTTCATGACCAGCTCGTCTCATAATCTTTATAGAATCATATAAAGAATACGTTATGCCTTCGATTACTGATCTCGCAAAGTCAGCTTTAGTATGTTGCCCACTGATACCTATAAAACTTCCACGTATTTGAGCATCACCATGTGGCGTACGTTCTCCAGCTAAGTAAGGTGTAAATAGTAGTCCATTGGCACCTATCTTTGAAGATGCAGCTAAATTTAAAATCCCTTCAAAAGAATCATTTTCAAAAAAAGTTTGTTTTAACCAGTTTAAACTATAGCCTGCTGCCAACGTTACTCCCATTGCGTAATAAGTGTCTGGAACACTATGATTAAATAAGTGTAAATTACTATCATATGAAGTCACACGTTGGTATTCAACATTTAATACAACACCTGAAGTACCTATGCTACATAATGCACTTTTATCATGGATGACACCAGCACCAATTGCACCACATGCATTATCGCCACCCCCAGCATATACAGCAACATCACTAGATAATCCTAATTCATTAGCCAGTGATTCAGTCACATTTCCAACATATGAATGTGATTGTACTAAGGGTGGGTAGATATCACCAATGTTAAATGTATCTCCAACATCTCTTGTCCATTCACAATTCTCAGGATTGAATAATAATGTACTACATGCATCACTATATTCCATATGAATTGTCTGAGTTAAGCAATAACGTAAATAATCTTTAGGCAACATAAAAACATCAACTCGACTCCAAATTTCAGGTTCATGTTGTTGTACCCATAACATTTTGGGAAGTGTAAATCCTTCTAATATCGGATTATAATTCAATCTTTCACCATATATATTTTCAATTTGTCTGCATTGTATTGAATTTCTAGTATCATTCCATAAAATCGCTTTTCTCAAAGGAATGCCGTTATCATCAACTATGACCAACCCATGCATTTGACCAGAAAAAGAAATCCCCTTTACTATCTTATCTGACATTTCTGTTGATTGAATTAATTCTTTTATCCCTTTCTTAGTAGCCTCAAACCATTCATTAGGGTCTTGTTCGCTATAACCAGGATGCTCTTGGTATAATTTTAATGTTTCACTTACTGATTCAATGACATTTCCTAATTGATCAACAGCAATAATTTTTATTGCGCTTGTGCCTAAATCAATTCCTAGAACTACTTCTTTCACCATCGTTCACCCTTTGTTTAAAATGTTAATTAATTATAAATATATTATAAATAGTTAGACTGAGAATTAAAACTTAAAATTAAAAAGTATCCATTACACAAAATAAGGGCGTGGAGAAGAATTCGTGTTAAATTTCGTCCTCGTCGTGCAACTGGCTTAATCTGTTCGATCTTTCTATAATTCCTTTTAATTGAGCCTTTGATATTATTTAAAAAGTTATAAAATTTAAAGATTCCCTCTTTATAAGTGAAGAAAGTCTGCGACATTATTTCATGTCACAGACTCTCATTTCATTAATTATATTCTCCCTCTACTTCTTTCCGTGTTGGTATAGAAGCTTGTGCTCCTTTTCGTTGTACTGTTAGAGACGACGCTTGATTTGCAAGTCGAATAGCCGATTCTAAATTGCTCAAATCTTTATTTAACTCACTTAAAAAAGCACCTATAAATGTATCTCCTGCTGCTGTCGTATCTACTGCTTTTACATTACAAGCAGGAATCATTTTGTATTGTTCTTGATATGCACAATACGTGCCTTGCTCCCCTAAAGTAATTAATACTGCAGATATACCTAAATCGAGAAAATATGTTGCTGTTTCTTTCATATCACTTTCATTATTGATTGAAATACCTGTTAATAATTCTGCTTCTGTTTCGTTTGGAATAATTATATCAGTTAACTCTAAAAGTGACTTAGGCAATTCAATTGCTGGTGCAGGATTTAATACAGTAGTGATATTTTGCTTACGAGCAATTTTAAATGCTTGTTCTATCGCCTCAAATGGAACTTCAAGCTGCGCTACAACAAAGTCTGCACCAATAAACGCTTCTGCACTCATCTCAACATCAGTTGCACTTAATGTCATATTCGCACCACCGTAAACAAGAATCGTATTTTGTCCTGCTTCATCAACAGTGATAAATGCTTGCCCAGTTTCTTCACTTTCTGACGTTAAAATATATTGTGTATGAATACCTGCTTTTTTGAAATCTTCCAATATAAAGTTGGCATTGCCATCTTTACCAATTTTACTGATAAATGTTGTATCTGCTGCTAATCTACTAGCTGCTATGGCTTGATTGGCTCCCTTGCCCCCACCAAACTCCTTTTGAGCTTGATTAATATGTAACGTCTCACCAGGTTTTGGAAACCTTTTAACATTAAGAAATTTATCTACATTTGTTGATCCAATTACAATCACTTTATTTTTATTCATTTCAACTTCACCTACTTTATCTTTTTAAAAGCACAATCACATGACTATTAAACTTAAAAAGTCACATTAGATTCTAGGATAATGTTAGAAAAAGGGGTGATTTCACCAGTTCGTATATTCCCTTTATTTAAAGGGGATTTTAACATTTCTTTCATCTCAGAATGCGCAATAAATTTAATTTCTACGTCATCATTGATTAATTTCTTAATTGCTTTTAATTGCTGTGCATTCGTAGTTTTAATTTCTTCTGCTAAATATACTTTTTGTATTTCCATTTCAGTTAACACTGTCTCCAACATATCAATAAAACGTGGCAATGACTTAGTCACTGCTAAATCTATACGTCTGTCATCATTAGGTATAGGCATACCTGCGTCATTAATCGTTAATAACTCATAGTGACCTAGTGTGGAGATTGCGCTTGAAATGTGACTATTTAATACTGCTGTTTTCTTCATCTTATTCTTCCCTTCTTAATATTATTTAATAAACACTGTGATTGATGCTGCAACTAAAATAAGAACTAATCCCACAATTGTAATCATTAATTCTTTTGATGTTTTTTTCTGATTTAAGAAAAAAATGCCTGTTAGCGTTGCTAATACTACAGATGTTTGAGATAGAACAAATCCTGTTGCTAAACCATTCATATTAGGTTGTGCTGAAATTAAATAAGTTAAAGCAGCAAATGCAAAGAAAAATCCGGATATTATTTGTTGCCAACTTACTTTCTCTTTAAAAGCATTACCTTTAGACATATTCATCAACGCATAGATAACAGCCACAATGACCATCCCTATAGCTTGAGGTAAAAATGCTTTAAAACCACCAATATCCGTTGCTTGAGGTGCAGCAGAATATATCCAATAGCCAATTTCACCTACAAGTAATAAGAGCACTGCACTTCTTAGATTTTTACTATATTCTTGTTGTTTTGTTTCAGTCCATACAGTCATACGTGCACCTATAAGAATTACGAGTAAAGCTAGAAATCCAATGATTTTGTTTGTTATACCTGGCCAGTTGCCAAGCGCAAAAACGCCCCATAATGATGCACCAAGTAATTGAAATGCAGTAGTAATTGGCATCGCTCTTGATGAACCTACTAATTCGAACGCTTTAAAAGTAATAATTTGACCAAATGCCCATCCTGCACCTGATATGAGCGAAAATACTAATGCCATACCTCCTGGTAAACCGATACCTTTAAATAGTGCTAGAACAATTGCGAAAATCAAAGTACCAACAGTAGCGCCAAAGATTTGATTGACTGGACGTCCACCAAACTTAGAAGCAATCGTTGGAAATAATCCCCAACCTAATAGTGGCCCTAATCCGATTAAAATAGCTATAAAGTCCATAAGACACCTCTATATATTTCATTTTTTTATGTAAATCTTCCACTCAATCATCATACTACTTCTTTTATTTATTGTATACGCTTACACTCTTTGTCAAAAAATTGTCTTAAATTATATTCATATTTGAGTTATTTTTGTCGTTAAACTTGAAAGCAAATAAATATATATAGTTTGTAATTTAATACACACAAAAAAGCACCTTAAATGTTTTCGTTACTCATTTAAGGTGCTTTTTAAATTAAATATTTATTTTAACGGTTACCTACATCATGACCGACATCTACAGTATTTTTATCTTTATCATAAACAGCACCTTGGACACTGCCAAAGTTTGGATCATTATGCTTTTCTTCAACACCATAACCAAGACTTTTAAAGATATTTATATCTTCATCAGTCATAGCATTTTCGTAAAATATCGTGCCGCCGTCATTATAAAATCTTGGTTTATTAATAGATTCTTGTAATGAACCATCACTGTTTAAATAATCGACAATCACTTCATTAAGAATTGTTGGAATTTTGTTCCCACCTGGTGTACCAATGCCCATATAGAAATTAGGGCCAACAATTACTGACGGAGAAATAAATGATCTAGGCGCCTTGTGAGGTTCACCGTGGTTTGGGCTTAATTTATCCTTACTAAAGTCGCCTAAAGAGTTATTCATATAGAAGCCCTCTTTCATATAGTCTCCTGTCCCGAAGTAACTAGATAGTGTATTAGTCGTACTTGCTAATTTACCATTCTTATCAATAATTACAAAATGGGTTGTACTTGTATTATCCGTTCTAATTTGATTAAAATCACTGCCATTATCTGTGTTTTCACCAATATTAACTTTGTTAAGTTCACCAAGTAAATAATCATCAGTCAGATGTTGTTCATTACTAGGCTCATTGCCATTAACTATGTCCCTATTCTTATACATGACATCACGTGATTTAATCATTGCTGTGATAAAATTATTGCGATCCATATTGTCTACGTTTTCTTTTTCATCAATTTTCAATCCTTGAAGCATTAATGTGCCACCTAAAGGATTAGGTGCTGAATACACTTGATTATTCTTATAATCAGTACTTACCGCTTCTTTTTCTTCTGTTTTAAATTCTTTGAAATCTCTTTCAGTTAATTTATTATCTAATTGTTTTGAGACACTCTTACCAATATCTTCATAGAAGTAATCAGGACCTTTATCTTTGATTTTAGTTAATGTATTAGCGAGTTTATCTTGTTTTACAATATCTCCTTCGCGAACACTTTTATTTCCTTTATAGAATGGTGAGTTGTGATCAATATCACGACCGTATAATTTTAAACTTCTTTCTAGTTCTGAATCTACCTCAAAACCATCTTTAGCAAGCGGAATGACGTAATCTAAAATCTTTTTCTCATCCATTTTTCCTTCTTTCACGTGCATATCATGTAATCCTCTCACTAAGCCAGGAACTCCAATTTTGTCTCCTTCTTTATATTCATATGAGGACATCGTTTTATATTCATAAGCTTTAGGTGTTTCATTCTCTTTACCATTATATGTAAGTGTCGCACCACCACCTCCTAGTCCTGATGAATGAGGTTCTGTCACTGCAAGTGCATAAGAAACACCTATTGCCGCATCAACCGCATTTCCACCATCTTCAATAATCTTATTTCCGACTTTCGTAGCTATTTTATTATTAGATGCGACACCATAATTCTTAGGTTTACCTGCTTGTTTATGATTTGTAATTTTGTTTTCATACAATTTATCTTTGTCCACTTTTTTCTCTGTTGTATAAAAATAGAAGAGGAACGAAATGATAATTGTTATAACTAAAATGACAGATAATGTCACTTTATTATATATATTCATAATTAGCTTGCCCCTTTTGAAAGATATTGCTGTTCACCATTATTTAATTCATGTTGCTCATAATTATCTAAACCTTCATTTGCTCTAGCGAAAGTAACTAATAAAAAGATAACAACGACAAGAATGACTACAACAATTGGTAACCAATGCTTTTTAATATTCAAAAGTATAACCTCCATTTTGATCAGACTTTAAATCAATTGATTTATCTTTAATGTTATTTTTGAATCGAATATGATCCATTTTGTTCATATTATCTTTAGAGATTTTTCCATCTTTTGATTGTATTGGTGTGATATGGAACTGATTATGCGAACCTTTCCAGTCTTGTTGTACAATCATTCCTTTCTGATTTTTTGATAAGAAGTTATCAGACGTTGTGTTACCTAAACTATAAAAAATAGGCGTTCGCTTATAATTTTCAACTTTTTGAATTACTGTATTATGACCAATAATGACATCTGCACCAGCATTCGCTAACGCATGCGCATATTCTTTTTGACGTGTAGTCACATTTCGTTCATTAGGTATCCCCCAATCTACATTGACTACGACGTAATCATTATTTTCCTTTAATTTTTTTATTAAAGGATAAAATATATCTGGATCTAAACTGATTGACGTTGTGTTTTTTAAAGAGTTAGTATAGTTAGATTCGATATCGGTAAATGAAACATTAGCTATTTTTTTACCTTTAATGTCTTGTTGTACAGTTTTACTATTAATTGGATTTGAACCATTACCTGTTAAAAAATTATAACCTGCTTGGGAATCTATTTTTCTCATCATTGCTGTCGCTTGAATATTATCCATAGATTCATTGATTAAGTTAACACTTTTTACATTATGCTTGCGTAGAAACATGATATTTTCAATATTTTTATTTATGTTATCTTTTTGCTTTTTTGAAAAATCATTTACTATTAATGAACCTGTTGAAAAATCACTATGATCTAGAGTATCTTGAATACCTTTAAAAACATCATTCAAGTTAGTTTGTCGAATATGTTTGTTTAAAGTGACGTTACCTAAATATGTGAGACGAATGCTATCTTTGTCTCTAGTATCACTTTTTACAGGTTCTACTTTTATTGAATTAACAGCAAATATGAGTAGAACTAACGCTACTAAAAGTACAATTGCCGTGTAAAGTGTATTTTTCCTTTTATGTCTTTTAGATTGTTTAAGCAACCACTCACTAGGCGATAAACGTTTTTTCTTTGTCATTAATACGCGCTCCTTGTTCGTGATTAATTAATAAAACTATATAAAAATAAGATGATATATGTAATACATGTTAATAACATTGTTGTTGAAAGTGTAATGACTACACCTTGTTTTTGAATTGTATTCGCAATAATACCAGGAATGACAACACCTATACCTGAAACTTCAACCATTTCAAATGGGGTCAATGGGTACAAGAGATCAAATATAAATTTAATCACCATTCCTGTCAGTATCATGGCAGCGAATTTTCTTCTACCATATAAAATAACCCACTTACTAATACCGTTGCTTACGATAAAATAAGTTAAGCAACTAATGATTAATACTGATAACAACATAATCGGTTGATCAAAAATCAAAGCTAAATAACCTGGAACGACTAACCCTGCTGGATTAATCCCAAATTTCTCAGCAAATATCAAACTGAGTACGACACCTACGAATAAGGAGAAATATAATTCTGAACCTATCATTTTATTCTATCCCTTCTATGAATTCCGCTATTCTACCACCCGGGCCGTGGATGTTTCCTACACAAAAAACAAGTGCATTCTCAGCTTCATGTAGAATACCTTTTTCAATCTCTACAAAGTCTCGTCCTTCATAATTGATATAAGTTTTTTCTGGCATTGTTTCCATGAACTGTGTCACCATTTGTGTACTTTTTCCTGTACAAATGAGAACATCGTAATCGACTTCACCTAAAAAGTTATCAACAAAGAGTTGTGTTCTATCAACCCTGTCTGAACGACAATTGAGAATGATTATTTTCTTATCGTATGGATATTTATATGATTCCACTTTATTCAAAATCGCTTTTGTAGACTGCGGTTCATTAGCAGCGAATGCATTAACAAATACATTTTTTGTGCGATTTGCATGGAAATATTTAATTCTAACAGCACCTGGATCGGCTGGTGCATTTAACATGCCTTGTAATGCAGTTTCTTCGTCTACACCAACTGCTTGCGCTATTCCTAACACAATAGCTACATTATCAGGAAATACTAAATAATCGAACTTCCGCAAATATGATTCTGGTATGACATCTTTATTTACAACAATGAGTTCTGAATTACGTTTTTTAGCTTCCTTTGCAAAGAAACTAGTATAGTCATCTTTCATTACAACTAATTTCCCGTTATATGGAATTGTTGCAGTAAATGCTTGCGCTACATCTTTAAGTGTCGGTCCTAAGACATCCATATGGTCTTCCATCACATTAACAATTACACCGATATTTGCTTTTACTAAATCATTTTGAAAGGTAATTTGATAATCTGGATTTACAGCCATACACTCATTAACTAGGGCATTTGCTTTTTGTTTAACCACCTTACGAATAATATCTCGTTGTTCTCCAATGTTGGCGCCTTGTGGTTTTCTGATTACTGGATATTCCTTTTCCGTAAACCAATAAAGCATTCGTGCATCTGTTCCTGTTGTCTTTCCAATCACTTTATAGTTGTCCTCACGTAGAACACTGTAGGCCATCCGAGTAATCGTAGATTTCCCACGAATTCCATTAATATTGATACGTAATGGAATTTTATTAAGTCGATTTGCATGACGCTTCTTCTCTTTAATTCCTAGCCAGAGAATAAGCGCAACACACGCTATAATGAGTAACAATCTGCTTTACCTCTCTTTTCTTATGTATGTAAATCATGATACCTATAAATCTTTTTAATATTAAATTGTAAATTTTAAAGATAGTTAAATAACCTTAAATCATCAAATATAAATAAACTAACCATTTGTTAATTTAATATTCTACATATTTAAGACTTATACTATAAGTGGCTTAATCTTTTGCTAGTAGTAGACTATCACTTCGATATTGATTCAGTTTTAAAAAGTTTAAATCAATGTTATGTTAACGTAAATTTATGTAAATTCATACCATAATAACAATTTGTTTGTGAATATAAATTAAATTTCAAAGAATTAAATTACGCTAATCACAATAATTATAGCTTATCATAGTTGGGTCATAATAAATTTACTTATAATTTACATTAGATTAAAACAACGATGTTACATTATATATGAAAGATATTACGACTTTAGGAGGAGAGGTATGGAGAAGTCAGTTAAACTTGCTGTTGGCATCTATCTAGCAATTATTTTAATTATTTGTAGTATTTACCTCGCATTTATACTTATTGGAAGCTTAAATGGTAAAGACATGAGTAATTCTGTTCTAGATACTGATCACTCTCGTATCAACAATACTTCAAGAAACAGTAACGAAGATGTTACGTCATCAAATAATGAGTCAAACGATACAAAAGCACACTCATTTTCAAACTCTGAATATAAAGCTGTAAACATAAACGAAGCATATAAAAATAATAAACATATTAAAAAAGCGAATTCGAGTTATCAATACTATTGATAACAAGATTTCGCTTTATTTTTGGGAATACATAATTATAACTTTTCATTAAGTATCCGCATCTCATTTGATTATAACTCTTTTGTGACAATGATTTTTTTAAGTTGTTCTAAAAAGCGTTGGCGTTCTGGGATAGGGAATAAAGGATAAATATGAAATAAATTGTATCCTGGTATAAACTGATGCTTAATGTTTTGCTCATTCAGCATATGAGAGAACTTAACTGCATCAGGATATAATGTTTCTTTGGTTCCTACAGTAAGTGTAATATGTCCTAGGCCTTCTAAATCACCATTCATTGGAGACATCTTATAGTCATCTAATGGTGTATCACCAGCCCATAACTCTACAAGATATTTACTGCCGTCAATACCAAGCATTGGATCTTCTTTTTCATATTTTCTTGCTTCTGGATTCTTAAATGTCGCATCAAGCACCGGTGAAATAAGAACAATATGGCCAGGTTGACTGAGTTGCTCTTTTTTTAACATTTGTGCGAAAGCTAATGCAATTTGTCCCCCGGCTGAATCTCCAATAATGACTAAGTTTTCAGGTTTATCAATTTTAGTCAATAATCGCTTATATATTTTTGTTAATAATTCAAATGTCGTACGATAATCTCTGTGTGGTATTTTAGGATATACGGGCATAATTACCCTAGCATCGAGCGCATCAACGAGTAAGTCTAAATATTCAAAATGACTCTCCAAAGGATCTTGGAACCATGCGCCGCCATGTACATATAAGACCGTGCGTTGATCTGGAAGACCATGATCATTAACAACATAGACTAAAGAACCATAGTAATCTCTAATTTGAACTTTATGCTTAAATTCATATGTGGTTCCACTATATTTACCTGCAGTTTGATATTTCGTTTCATTCAATGCCTTTTTGGCATCATCTACACTTTCAAATGTCTTTTTCATTCCTGACATTCTAATCATTTTCTCTTGTAAAAAACTTTTATAACTACGCTTTTCTTTCACTTTTGCGAATAAAACTGTACCAAATAATGTCGAACCTATTATAGTAGCAATCTTTTTAAACATGAATGTGCTAACCTCCTCAATCTATAATCATTTTAAACCATCAGCGTCTAAACGTTGAGTAATTGGCTCGATTTATTAAATCTTATTTAATATTAATAAAACCATTACCTAAGACATCACGCACATCATGAATCACTAAAAAGGCATTTTCATCATTGGCATTAACAATCTTTTTTATTGCTCCAACTTGATTTTGGGATACCACGGCATAGAGAACCTCTGTATCACTTTTTTGGTAAGCACCTTTACCACTTAATAAGGTTGCCCCTCTTCCAGTCATTTCATATATATCAGCACTGATTTCTTTATTATATTTTGAAATAACTGTCACAGCTTTTTTAGGATTAAATCCTTCAACAACAAAAGACATAGACTTCTCAACAATAAATAGCATCACAATGGTATATAATACATTCGTTATAGGTAATACAACGATAAATGATAACACGATAATTGCATCTAAAATGAGTAACGCTTGTGACGTTTTTATCTCACTATACTTTGAAATAATACGTGCAATGACAGATGTCCCACCTAATGTACTATGAGCTGTGATGACTAAGCCAGAACCGATTCCCAACATTAAACCTGCAAAAATTGAGTTAATAAAATTATCATGAATACCTAATCCGAATGTGTGCGTTAAATCAAGAAAGATTGAACTTGCGGTGATTGTTATAGCAGTGTAAATCGCTGTCGTTCTACTAAGAAATTTCCAACCTACAATTATTAATATTGCGTTAATGATGAAGGAACTGAGTGCGGGTGAAATACCTAGAGTATAATTCAGAATTAATGAAAGGCCTATAGAACCACCCTCACCTAAATTGCCCGGTATAACAAAACTATTTACTGCGATTGCAATAAGTAATGTTCCTATAAGGCATAAAGATATATTAATCATATGGACTTTATTCTGTTGCTTCTTCATTTTGGCCTCCTTCATCTATTGACTGTTTAATTTAAAACATACGAGATTAATCATAACACGAATGAAGATACAGCCCAATGATTAAAAATACAAAAAAAGAAATGCCTGAAAATCAATAATTATTTTCCAAAGCATTTCTTTACAAATTCGTTATTTGATTTTGATTTATTTTACCCCGGTATCTTAATCAATGGCATTTTGCATCATATACAATTGTTTTTCAAACGATTGCATATCGATAAAACGTGCTTGTCTATGCATTTCTTTCCCATTAAAAAAAATTAAATCAACAGGTACTGTAAAAATAGAAAGTTCTCCGGCAATCTCTTCAACATTAGATTGATTAATCACACCTAATTGTGCTTTCGGATAGTCCTTTAGTAAATCTTGAATTTGGGGTAATACTGCATGACATACTGTACAATTATCTCTCATAATATGAACAACAGCTAAATCATGTACATTTATAAATCGATAAAAATCTTCAATATTTTGTAAATTCTCATACATGATATACACCTACTATCTTTCAAAGATTTAACTCAATCATAAATGATTTAAGTGTAAATGAACAATGTATCGCACTTCACTAATTTAAATACTCTATTTTAATTTCAGAAAGAACTGAACACACTGATTAAAATGTATTTTTTCACGAAAGTTATATATATCCATTCAAAAAACGTGGTATAATTATTGTGAAAAAATTCACATAGTAAATGGAGGTATTGATATGAAAGCTTATGAATACTTAAAACCTGGTCACGCACAACTTACGGATAAAGAGAAGCCAACAATTACGAGCAGTACTGACGCTATTATTCGCATAGTTAAGACGACAATTTGTGGTACAGATCTTCATATCATAAAAGGAGATACACCTGAAGTTCAATCACATACGACACTAGGTCACGAAGGTATTGGAATCATTGAAGAAATTGGTGACAACGTTAACAACTTCAAAGTTGGAGATAAAGTGATTATCTCTTGCATTTCATCATGTGGCAAATGCTACTATTGCAAAAAAGGTATCTATGCACATTGTGAAAACGGAGGAGGATGGATATTAGGACATTTAGTGAATGGTACTCAAGCAGAATATGTTAAAGTTCCTTTCGCAGATAATTCTTTATATCACGCCCCTTCAAATTTAAAAGACGACGCCCTTGTAATGTTATCAGATATACTTCCAACCGGTTATGAAATTGGTGTTTTAAAAGGTAAAGTTAAACCTGGCTGTACAGTAGCCATTGTAGGTGCTGGTCCTGTAGGTTTAGCAGCATTACTTACAGCACAATTCTATTCACCTTCAAAAATTATTATGATTGATTTAGATGATAATAGATTAGAAACCGCTAAAGAACTAGGTGCTACACATTTAATTAACTCTAAAGAAACTGAAACTGCAATAAAAAAGGTAAAATCGTTAAATCCACGTGGTGTTGATGTTGCTATTGAAGCTGTCGGAATTCCACAAACCTTTGATCTATGTCAAAATTTAATTGGTGTTGATGGTACGATTGCTAATGTTGGTGTGCATGGGTTACCTGTACAACTTGATATAGATAAATTATGGATTAAAAATATTAACGTAACTACTGGATTAGTTTCTGGAAATACAACTGAAGAATTACTTGAAGCGTTAAAAAGCAAAATAATACAACCAGAACAACTCGTGACACATTATAGTAAACTGAGTGAAATCGAAAGTGCCTATGATTTATTTAGAAATGCAACAGATCACAAAGCTATTAAATTAATCATAGAAAATGATATCACAATTTAACATGTAAAATAGACCTGATCAAAAGATACATCTACTTTTAATCAGGTCTCTATTCTTATGTTTACTATCTAAAATATAGCCATAAATAACCAACAAATACCGGTAATGTTGAAACAGAATTATTCAGCATGTGAACCATCATACTATCTTTAATATTACGTCTTCTGTTATAGGCAAGGTATAATACACAACCCATTAGAAAATAAATTGCATATGAAAATATATTTGTTGATAAATGTTGTGAACTAAAAATAATAGAAGATATAATGAATGGTAGCCAAAATCGATATTTCATAAATAATGTTTCTTTAAAAATTCCTCGAAAGAGTAATTCCTCTAAATACGGACCTATAATACATATCATTAAAACAACAGTTGCAACAATTGAAATATGTGGTAAATGGTCTTTTTGTAAAAGTAGATCTAAACTTTCATTGATTTCTTTCTCATTAGCTGTAGTATCGTTACCAGTAAATATGACCATTAATAGACTACTTAGAATACTAAAAACCATTGCTAATATCAGAAAGCCAATATTAATAAAGATATCTTTTCCCCTCATTGATTGATATTGTCTTTCATATGTATGACTCAAATAATAATTCCTAACTAACCATATGATTAATAGTGCTATACCAGTTATTAGCATACTTAATGCGATGGAAGTTAACTGACTGAATTTCACTGAAAATGGTAAAGCTATTAGTGACACGCCAATAGGTATTTGAATTAATAAAATCATTCCGATGAATATCAAAATATTAACTATTTTATTACCTTTAGGTTTTTCGCTAGCAGATTGATTTTGCTTCAAGTCATCCATGATTATCAACTTTCCTTTCACTTTAAAATGATATGTCCAATATCAACATTGCCTATAATTATCACGCTTGTCAACTTTGTAAAATTTCCCCTATTAAAACGAGCGCCAAATTAGGATAGAAATCATAGTCCCCTGTCTTCTACCCAACCCCAACCTGCTTTGTCCGTGGAATTTCTTCGGAAATTCTCTCTGTTGGGGCCCCAACCCCAACCTGCTTTGTCCGTGGAATTTCTTCGGAAATTCTCTCTGTTGGGGCCCCAACCCCAACCTGCTTTGTCCATGGTATTTCTTCGGAAATTCTCTCTGTGGGGGCCCCAACCCCAACTTGCTTTGTCCATGGTATTTCTTCGGAAATTCTCTCTGTTGGGCTCATCTCATAAGAATTTGTATATACATAAAGAAAGTCTGGGACATAAAATATCATTGTCCCAGACTTGTTTGTTTTAGCCATCAAGTTATTCTTATAGACTTTATTTAATTGTCATAATCGCTTTACCAGGATCGACTTGTTTTACATCTTCAATTGTTAATGTTTTGTCTTCTTGGTTTGTTATGATTACTGGTGTAATAATACTTGGAGCATGTTCTTTTAAGTATTCTAAATCAATCTTCATTAATGGTTGACCTTGTGTTACTGGTTCATCAGTATTTACTAAACTTTCAAAACCTTCACCATTTAATTTAACTGTATCGATACCAATGTGAATTAACACTTCAACGCCACTATCAGATTCCAATCCTATCGCATGTTTTGTAGGGAAAATTGTTTTAACCGTACCATCGAATGGTGCTACAATTTCTCCTGAATCTGGTACAAATCCGATACCATCACCCATCATCTTTTCAGAGAAAACTTTATCAGGTACTTCAGATAACGGAATTATCTCGCCATGTCCAGGTGCGTAAATTTCTGTTTCTACAATATCTTCCACATGTACAGGCTCATCTGACACTTCTTCATCAATTGTTGTTTCACTTGGTTTTGTAATTTCTCCACTTATTATCTTAGCCATATCGTGTTTGATTTGGTCAGATTTAGGACCGAAAATGGCTTGCATATTGTTACCGACTTCAAGTACTCCTGAAGCGCCTAATGATTTAAGACCGGCAACATCAACTTTTGATTTTTCATTTACTTCTACTCTTAGTCGAGTAATACAAGCATCTAGATGTTTAATATTTTCTTTACCACCCATTGCTTTCAAAACATTGAATGGCAGTTGACTAGCTGATGTTGTTGTTACTGTTGATTTTTTATCTTCACGACCTGGTGTTTTATAGTTAAATTTAACAATAAGGAATCTAAATACAAAGTAGTAAATCACTGCATAAATAATACCTACTGGAATGACAAGCCACCATGCCGTTTTATTAGGTAGAATGCCTAATAAGACATAATCTATAAATCCTCCAGAGAAAGTATATCCCAAATGTACATTTAACAAGTACAGTGTCAAGAATGATAAACCATCTAATACAGCGTGAATTACGAATAAGAATGGTGCTACAAATAAGAATGAGAATTCTAATGGTTCAGTAATACCAGTTAAAAATGATGTTAATGCAGCAGAAATCATTAAACCTGCAACTACTTTCTTATTCTCAGGTTTTGCTGTTTGATAAATAGCCAATGCTGCAGCCGGTAATCCAAACATCATGACTGGGAATTCCCCTTGCATGAATTTACCAGAAGTTAAGTGAGCACCTTCACGGATTTGTTCAATAAAAATACGTTGGTCTCCTCTAATTATCTCGCCGGCAGCATTTTTCCAAGAACCAAATTCAAACCAGAATGGTGCATGGAAAATGTGATGTAAACCAAATGGTATTAATAGTCGCTTAATAAATCCAAATAAAAATACAGCTAAACCTGTATTAGAATCTAATAACCCCTCACTAAACGCATTTAAACCGTTTTGAATCGTTGGCCAAATAATTGCCATCGGAAAAGCTAAAATAAAAGATGTTGTTGCCATCATAATTGGTACAAAACGTTTACCTGCAAAGAATCCTAAATATGATGGTAAGGTAATATTATAGAATTTGTTATAACACCAAGCCGCTAGTGCACCTATAATAATACCTCCGAACACACCTGTTTGAAGTGTAGGAATCCCTAATACATTTGCGTATCCATTAGTTGGATCTGATAATTTATCTGGGGTTACATGCAAGAATGCACCCATTGTTTTATTTAAAATGATAAAACCAACAAATGCAGCAATAGCAGCTACACCATCTCCACCTGCAAGACCAATTGCTACACCTAAAGCAAAGATAATAGGTAGATTATCAAATATGATACCACCAGCACCTGTAAGCATATTAGCGATTTGTTGAACAATATCATTTTTTATAAATGGAAGATAATGTTGTAACGCTTCGCCTTGAAATGCAGTCCCAATTGCTAATAGCAACCCTGCAGCTGGTAAAATAGCAACTGGTAACATTAAAGCTTTACCGATACGTTGCATTTGACCAAATAGCTTTTTAAACATAATCAATTCATTCCTCTCTATCTTCTTATTCACGTGCCACAAAAAAAGCATGAACAAATAAGACTATCAATTTCATATCACGAAAGATAGACACTCTTATTTGCTCATGCCTGCATAACCAGTAACACGCAATGATTTTATTTACCTCTAGTATACACATTCAATAAAGCGTTTACAATACTTTTTGGAAATTTTACATAAAAAAACTCGACTACTTAGAGTCGAGTTTCTACAAATTTATTATTATAAGAAACGTTTAGCTGCTACAGAGATTGGTGGGATTTGATCAAAGTCTAAGTTTTTATCTTCAGTAATTGATCTATAAGCCCACTTACTGTAACCAAATGCTTCTTCGTTTACAATTTTACCTGGTAATGGTGCAGCATTAGGATCAACATGAACGTCAACGATTGTTGGAACATCTTGAGCCATTGCCTCTTCAACGATGTCGTCAAGACGACTTACATCTCTCACAACATAGCCTTTACCACCAGCAGCTTCAGCAAATTTAGCATGATCCATATCAGAGAAATCAATGGCATACTCTAATTCACCAGCAGCTTGTTGTTCATATTTAATGAATGACAATTGTTTGTTATTTAATACAAAGATTGTCATTGGTAAGTTATATTGAACAGCTGTAGCAAAGTCTTGCATTACCATTTGGAACGCACCGTCGCCTGTGATAGCTACTGCTTGACGGTTTGGATAAGCAATTTTAGCTGCCATAGCACCTGGTAAACCACAGCCCATAGTACCTAACCAACTAGAAATAATGAATTTATTATTTACAGATAAGTTTAAGTAACGCGTAGACCATACTGTAGATGTACCAACATCTGCTGAGATAATTGCATCATCTTTTAAGTTAGCATTGATTGCTTTCATTAAACGTTCTGGACGTAATGGTGAATTGTCATTATTCAAATCTTGTTTCATCCATTTATCCCAAACTGCTTTACGTTCTAATGTCTTATCTAAGAATGGACGTTTTGCAACATGCTTAATGTTTTCAGTTAGTTGATGGAAAGCAACTTTACTATCGCCTAAAATACCTACATTAATTTTAAAGCGTGCACCAATATTTTCTTCGTTCGTATCAATTTGAATAGCTTTAATGTTTTTCTTAGGTAAATAGTTAACATACGGATAGTTTGTACCAGCCATAATTAGTAAGTCTGCATCTTGAATTGTTTGATAAGATGTTTTAGTACCAATTTTACCTAAGTTACCAATACTATAAGGATGATCATCAGGTAAAATTGTTTTTGCAGGTAATGTGTGAATAACTGGAATTTTTGCAGCTTCAATAAATTCACGTAATTCATCTTTAGCGTGTTGTGTACCTAAACCAATAAGCATTACTGGTTTTTTAGCTTTATCAATTAATTTAGCTGCTTTTTTAATACTTTTGAATTTTGGTGAAAATGGTTTTGGTTTAGTTGTATCAACTGCACGATTTGTAGTGTCTTTAATTTTTTGAGTTAATAAGTCATTCGGACAAATGATAACAGAGACACCTTTTTTCTCGTATGCCGTACGAATTGCTTCATTTGTAATTTCAAATACGTTATCACCTTTTTGAATTTGGTGGTGATATACAGCAACATCATCAACCATTTTAGAAATGTTTGTCTCTTGGAAGAATTTTGTACCTAATAATGTACTATTTGTTTGTCCAGCAATAATAAGTTGAGGTACATTATCCATTTTAGCATCGTACATACCATTTAATAAGTGTACAATACCAGGTCCCCCGATACTTAAAGCTACACCAATTTTACCTGTCATTTTTGTGTAACTTGCAGCAGCTAAACTCGCTACCTCTTCATGACGTACGTGATAGAATTTAAATTGATCTCTGACCGTACGTAAGCTATCAACAACAGCATCTACTGAGTCGCCAGGAATACCATATAAATGATCAATATTCCAAGTTTGTAATGCTTTAACTAATGCTTCATTTGCTTTAATTTGTGCCATTTTTACAAATAGCCTCCCTTTCTATTAATATGAGTAAATCTTTTTCCCTTTAGTAAAACAATAAAATCAGTACTGGTATAAGAACAGAACTAATGACTGCTGTTAAAATCATACCAATTGAACTGAACGCTCCTGATTCAATATCAAGCTCTAATGCTTTTGCGGTACCAAATGCGTGAGAAGCATTTCCATAAGTTAGTCCTCGCGCAATGGAAGATTTAAAACCTCCCATACGTAAAAGCATTGAACCTAAAATACTGCCGATTAAACCTGTAGTTATAATAAAGAGCACAGTAATTGTATCTGTTCCTCCCAACTCTTGAGAAACCTCTATACCTACTGCTGCTGTAATTGATCTAGGTAATAGGGTAACAATTGTGTCTTTAGAATAACCAAAGATTTTCAACGTTGTAAATACTAACACAAAATTGAGAACTACACCAGTCAACACGCTTGTGAAAATAATTGTTAAATATTTTTTTATTTTCTTTTTATTTTGATAAAGTGGGTATGCAAGACATACAACTGTAGCGTTTAAAACATGGTTAATCCAGGTACCACCTTTCATATACCCCTTATAACTTACTCCGCAAACCAATAAAACAATAATTATTGCAATTGATGCAATAAGAGCTGGATTTAATAGTGGATTTTTATATTTATCTTGAATCTTTTTGGAAATATAATATAAAACGATGGTTAATAAAATCATTAGAACTGCTTGTAAGTATTCATTCATGAGTGATCAGTTCCTTTACGTCTATTGTTTTTTTCTAGCATTTTTTCAGCGATATAACCTGATGAAAGTGCTACAAGGCATGTACCAAATATAATAACAATAAAGAATAATATATAATTCATCGTGATATTAGATGCAACATCCATAATTCCTACCACTGATGGGATAAAGAAGAAAACCATTGTTTTAAGTAAAAAGTCTGCTCCTACATTAATCCATGATTCAGGTATGATTTTAAATTGTAACAATAGGAAGAAAAGCATTAGCCCTACAATACTACCTGCTAGAGGTATATGAAGTAATTTTTGAACTTCAGTGCCTATAAAAGTAATAAGCATGATAAGGGCAAGTTGAAGTATTAACTTAATGACAAATTTTGCTTTTTCCATCAACAACACCCCTTTCTAAAAATGTGTCCAAATTGTTACTGTGTTTTTTAGTGACATTTTCCATTATAGTGTTTACTATTATATATTAAAAATATTTATTCATGATATTTTATATTCCTTAAATCTATGAAAACGCTAGCAAATTAATAGTGCTACAAAATTAATAATTGATAATAAAAAACGTAAGGCAGAATTAATCTATAATTCAAAACCCTACGTTTTCGTTGTAATATGACTTTGTGAAAATAAATAATTTCACATCTTTAACAACTTCGCTCTTTTATTAAATGCGTTGTTTATTATTATATTTATATTATTCTTCAGATAATCTTTCTTTCAAAAATTCTATCCATTTATTTGTCGCATGACTTAAACGTTTATCTTTTTTCCAAACGACACCAAGCTCCCAAGTTGTATGTGCATTTTCCAAACGTACAATTTTGACGTCATCATTAAGTAATTGTGCTATAGTGGCTGGCAATATGGAAATACCTAATTGATTAATGACAAGATTCTCAATCACATTCCATTGTGAGATTTGTGAGGCCATGTTCGGCACGAATCCTGCATTCTTCGCATTTTCAATAATTTTATCGTTGAGATAGAAATCTTCATTAAATAAAATGAAGTTCTCATCAGCTAATTCTTCCATTTTAATAGAAGATTTTTGTGCTAAAGGATGTTCTTTATTTAAAACTACAGTCAGTTCTTCTTTGTTTAAAGATATACATTCAAATTTGTGATGATCTACTGGCAATGTTGTCACACCAATATCCACTTCATCATTAAGTATAAGGTTTTCAGTCGTCTTACCACCACTTTCGATTAAGTTGTAGGTGATATTCGGATAAAGTTGATGAAAGTCTCCTAATACGCCAATAAATTTACGCATGCTCATCACTGCAGACATACTAATAGTGATGTGACCTGTTTCTAAACCATACAAACTATTAATTTCAGTGGGCAAATTATCATATAGTGCGATGATTTCTTGACATTTCTTGAAAAAAATTTTACCTGCATCAGTAAGTACTAAACTTCTTTTACTCCGGTCAAATAAAGGGACAGCCATCTCTGCTTCTATATCCTTAATTGCTTTACTGATAGTTGGTTGCGCAATATACAAAGATTTTGAAGCGTTTGTCATACCACCTTGTTTGACAACTTCAACAAAGTATTTCATGTGTTTTATATCCATGCATATCCCCCTAGTTTTTATATGATTCAATAGTAAGTTTAATTATACAATAAAATTGACCTTTCTTGCGATTAATAAATTTAAAAACTATAATTCAAAACATTTTATTTTGTTTTTCAAGTATTTTAAAAAACGAAAATATGTTACAATGAGAGTCGGCTCATATAATATATTATGAGGTGAGATATTGAGCTTTTACGAATTTATGCAAAATTTCCTTGGTGATGACACGCCATTAGGTGAATTGGTTGATTGGATTAATCAAGATATCAATTTCCCTAAAGACGTGAAGAGCCAAAACGAAATCTTGACATATTTTCGAAATCATCCATGTCCGGAAAACATACCAGTGGCGAGTATCAAACGGGCACTAGCTGTTTTCAACCAATTCACTAAAGTATAAATTGATGTTATGACATGACTTTAACATTAACGCATACTTATATACATGGAGTTAATCATCTCGTACCTGAGTGAGATTACATTTAATATAAATGTAGTCTCTCTCTTTTTTTACTCAAACCATTATTACGATAAAAATATGTATATTTCATTAATGTTACATTTACTTTGATAATTCGTTTCTTATATTGTATAGCGCATTTTCAAATATTATTATTATTACTGTCTTTAAATAAAAACATTTTTTGGGAGAAAGAAATGAAATTTAAAAAATTATTATCACGTATTATTATCGCTACCATGATTACGTTTACTGGAACACTCTCATATCAAGCTATTGAACAAACGCATATTTCACATGCTGCTTCACATAATTATTATGGTAAAAAACAATGCACTTGGTGGGCATTTAAACGTCGTGCTCAATTAGGCAAACCTGTATCAAATCGATGGGGTAATGCTAAGAATTGGTATAGCAATGCACGTCGATCTGGTTATGCAACTGGACATAAGCCTCGCAAATACGCTGTTATGCAATCAACAAGAGGCTATTATGGGCACGTAGCAGTAGTTGAAAAAGTATATAAGAACGGAAAAATCAAAATTTCTGAATATAATTATAATGTGCCATTAGGCTACGGCACACGCATTATTAGTAAATCGTCTGCACGAAACTATAATTATATTTATTAAACAAATCAAACAAACCGTCAAATAAGTATATCCTTAAAGCTATATATCAAGATATACCCGTTTGACGGCTTTTTAATTATGATTCTCTTATATTCATCAAGATTTCTTGAGCTTTAGCAGTATTAGCTTGTGATTCATATTTGAGCGCTTCAGCTACTTGCGCAATTTCTTCACCTTTTGCACCTACAACAATCGCTAATGATTTATATTGTAAACTCATATGTCCTTGTTGTATCCCCTCAGACACTAGCGCTCTACATGCGGAGAAATTTTGTGCTAATCCAACAGCAGCAACAACTTGCCCTAGTTCCTGTGCATTTTCAACATTGAGCAAATCTAAAGAGGCTTTAGCAATAGGTAAAACTTTCGTACCTCCACCTACTGTAGCTAAAGTCATAGGAACTTCAATAGTTCCAACCAATTTATTACGTGAGCGATCATATTCCCAAGTAGCTATCCCTCTATAATGACCATCTTTGCTTGCATATGCATGAGCACTTGCCTCAACGCCTCTTGTATCATTGCCTGTAGCCAATACTACAGCATGTATACCATTCATCACACCTTTGTTATGTGTTGCAGCACGATGTATATCTACTTGTGCAAGAACCGACGCTCGTTCCATACGTTGCGCTACCACTTCGCCACTTCTCTCTCCTCTATGTAAATCTTCAATATCTATTTCTCCTTGTACTTTTACTACTGATGCTGTCGCATGATTAGATAAAATGCTCATTAAAACATTTTGATTTGAAAATTTAACTTTAAGATGTGCAGTGATTGCTTCTAATATCGTATTTAACATATTGGCACCCATAGCATCTTTAGTATCAACAAAAACCTTTAAAGATAATAATTGTTGATCAGGAAATGTATCTATTTCAATACGTTGATATCCTCCACCTCTTGCTTTAATAGAAGGGTAAGCCTCATCAGCAATTTGATGAATTTGTGATTCAATTTGATATATTGAGTTAGCTAATGAGCCTGTGTCATCTACATCATCAAAGACAATTTGTCCAATCATTAGACGTTCACTTGAAATCGTCTTAAATCCTCCACTTTGATTAACGAGTTTTGCACCATAACTTGCTGCTGCTACGACTGACGGTTCCTCTACCATCATAGGTACTACATATTCTTTACCATCAACTATAATTTGAGGTAATAATCCTACTGGTAGTGCACCTTGACCAATGACATTTTCAATTAAACTGTTAGCGACTTCCTCATTAATTAACGGATAATTAAGTAATATTTCATAGTTTTCATCCTCTAGCCAACCGTATTCAACAAGTTCTTTTAATTTATCTTTTCGTGTTAAATGTCTAAATCCTTTATCTAAACTTTTCATTCATATACTCCTTTAAAATATCTTTATATTAATGTAGTGATGTAATCATTTATACTTCTCTTTAAATATCAACTGCCAACATTGTCTTGCACAAAAATAATTCTAAACTTTTTACAATTGTTGTAAAGCGCTTACAAATTTATTATATATTCCTGGTCATGTCTGTTATATTTCATTGTATAAAAAGAATTTTCTTTGGTATGATACTAGTGCTACTTCTAAAAAAAGAAAGGATGTCACACCTTATGAATATAGGTATAGATAAAATAAGTTTTTATGTACCCAAATATTATGTAGACATGGCTAAACTTGCAGAAGCGCGCCAAGTCGATCCTAATAAATTTTTAATTGGAATCGGTCAAACTGAAATGGCTGTGAGCCCAGTGAACCAAGATATCGTATCTATGGGAGCCAATGCTGCTAAAGATATTATAACAGAAGAAGATAGAAAGAATATTGGTATGGTTATAGTAGCAACTGAGTCTGCGATTGATAACGCTAAAGCAGCAGCCGTTCAAATTCACCATCTTTTAGGTATTCAACCCTTTGCAAGATGCTTTGAAATGAAAGAGGCTTGTTATGCAGCAACACCTGCAATCCAACTTGCCAAAGATTATCTAGCTCAACGCCCTAACGAAAAGGTTCTTGTCATTGCCAGTGATACAGCTCGTTATGGTATTCGTTCTGGTGGTGAGCCTACTCAAGGTGCCGGTGCAGTTGCAATGATGATTTCACATAACCCAAGTATTTTAAAACTTAATGATGATGCCGTAGCATATACTGAAGACGTTTATGATTTCTGGCGTCCAACGGGTCATCAATATCCCTTAGTTGCTGGTGCATTGTCGAAAGATGCCTATATCAAGTCATTCCAAGAAAGTTGGAATGAATATGCACGCCGCCATAATAAAACACTCGCTGATTTCGCTTCACTATGTTTCCATGTACCATTCACCAAAATGGGACAAAAAGCTTTAGATTCTATTATTAATCATGCCGATGAAACTACACAAGAACGCCTTAACTCTAGTTACCAAAATGCAGTTGATTATAATCGTTATGTCGGTAATATTTACACAGGGTCCTTATATTTAAGTCTCATCTCTTTATTAGAAACACGTGATTTAAAAGGCGGACAAACGATTGGTCTCTTTAGTTATGGTTCTGGTTCTGTAGGCGAGTTCTTTAGTGGAACATTAGTAGATGGGTTCAAGGAACAATTAGATGTTGAGCGCCACAAATCTTTATTAAATAATAGAATAGAGGTTTCTGTTGATGAATATGAACATTTCTTTGAGCGCTTCGATCACTTAGAATTGAATCATGAACTTGAAAAATCAAATGAAGATCGTGACATTTTCTATTTAAAATCTATTGATAACAATATTCGCGAATACCATATAGCAGAATAATCTAAACTCAATTCTTTTGCTCTTTTAATTTTTTAATATGAAATAATCAAACTTGCTGTTCATATTTACCCCTAAAAACAACGTCATATAGCTGTTTTTAGGGGCTTTTTTAATCCCACGATAATACAATTTCATCTAGTATAGACCTCTACTATTTATATACTCTTTATCTACTATTCATAGATAAAAAACGAACCCTATCCATAGATCAACATTAACAAATAACTAAAGCAATTCTATATAATGACGTATCTCAAGGTTTCGTTGTTTTTTTTAGGTCTATATAAATGTGTCATATCTATTTCTTCCAATTTTAATAATTTTATTTTGTTATCTAAAGTACCTCCATATCCTGTTAAATTTCCATCCTTACCAACCACTCGATGACATGGTATAAGTATAGAAATAGGATTACTCCCAACAGCACCTCCTACAGCCTGAGCTGACATTGCTGGTTTATTCATTGCTCGACCTATTGTTTTAGCAATCTCTCCATATGTTTTAAGTTCTCTATAACGAATTGTCTGAAGTTCATTCCATACCTTCTGTTGAAAATCAGTGCCTTTTGGTGCTAACGGTACTTTTATCTCAGGATAATTCCCTTTAAAATACTCTCTTAACCATGCTTTAGTATCTTTAAAAATATCTAAAGTATCCTTTGTTTTAATTCCTTTCAAATGTTGATTGGGATATAAGACATGTGACAACGAGATGCCATCGTTTGTAATTAATTGCAATAAGCCGACGGGCGAGTCATACATTGACTGATACATATTTCACCAACTCCTTAAGTGTGTATATCATTCTAGTCATATCCTTATAAACTAACGCATTCTATCCTGAACATCATTTTATAATATAGATAATTGCTATATTTATGAAATTGGATAAACACTTGAATAAAATATGATACACCAACAACGATAACTAAAATTGAAAAATGTCATTATCTTTATATTAAGTCAATTATTGACAGTCCATACTTTAAGAAAGTCTGGAACTTTGTTTTACGTTCCAGACTCGTCAAGATTTAGAATTTAAAGTCCAAATCAACCTTTTGATTAGATGTCATTGTATTTATTGAAAATTATAAAGTTCATACCCCTTATTTTTTGCATATTCTAATGCTAGAATTTCTAAAACATTAATGAACGCAGGTTCGTCTTTTACTTTTATATATTGGAAAGTGAAGCCGTAATTATCTGCAGTAATGTCTTTTAAATGGTTTTGATTTAAGTCTTTATTTTGAGCAAAAGCTTTTCTAAATTTAGTCGTACCTGTTTCTGAATGTGAATTGTATTGTCCTAATTTTGTATACAAATCACTATTAATAGGTTGATGTGTGGATGAGTATCCTCCAGTTTGACCTACAAACACTGGTTTTTCCTCATCGAAAATCACATAGACACCAAACTTATCCTTAACTTTTTCTCTATCCTCTGGTGTAAACGCCAATGCCTTTTTATGATCATACTTAAATAATTTTTTTAGTTTCTTATGATTATCTTCTAGTAATTCATTTAATTTTTTGCTACCCTTCATACATTTATTCCTCCCAATTAGTAATTGACTTATATACATACATTTTACATGTAGTATATCACTTTTTAAAACTTTTAATCATTATTGTACGGAGGTAACATGTCAAAATTTTATCAATACAAATAACCTCTTTCATTCGTAAATACATTTCCGAATGAAAGAGGTTTGTTATTGTAATTATCTATGACTTAATATGTGGAATATTTAATTTATTTTTATGAGGTGAAGGATTCGTATCGCATTTGCAATTAGATTTACACCCACCACAATCACCTTCTTTTGAACGTTTAAAGAATTTTACTAATGTCATTGCTGTATAACCAAAAATCGCTATGAACAATATTGTATTGACTAAAATAAACATGACGAATTCATCCTTTATATAAGTAATTGACTAACTTGATAAAATATGAACGTTAATATATATGCTGTTACTATTGGATAAACAACCGCTAATAATGTCCATTTCCAAGAACTTGTCTCTTTACGAATCGTTGCGACTGTTGAGATACAAGGAACGTAAAGTAAAATAAAAATCATGAATGCATAAGCTGAGAGTGGGGTGAATTGATGTTGAATGACTTGTGTTAAACCACTTTCGCTAGAGGAGTATAAAATAGCCATAGAACTGATAATCACTTCTTTAGCAAGAAAGCCGGGTATTAAAGTCGCTCCTGCCTGCCAAGAGCCAAATCCTAAAGGTGCAATTAAATTCGCAAACCCTTGACCAATCATGTGCATAAAACTTTGATTAATTGGCACATTAACACCGTGCGGACCGATGTATGTAAGTGTCCAAATAACGACTGAACCACCAAAAATAAAGGTACCTGCTTTTTTGACAAAACCTTTTGCTTTTTCCCAAGTACTGCGCCAAAGTGTTTTAAATGATGGAAAACGGTATGTCGGTAACTCCACAATAAAAACAGACTGATTATCTTTTAATATCAATTTATTCAATAACGTACTTACTAGTAAAGCGACAACTATACCTAAAATATATAAGCTTAATACAACTAGTGATTGATGTGCTGAAAAAAATGCTCCTACAAAAAGTGCATAAACCGGTAAACGTGCTGAACATGACATGAAGGGTGCAACCAATATTGTAATCAAACGTTCTTTCTCATTCTCTATACTTCTTGCTGCCATAATACTTGGTACATTGCATCCAAATCCAATAATCATAGGAATAAATGATTTTCCACTTAAACCTATAGATTCCATTGTTTTATCCATTAATACAGCTATTCTTGCCATATAACCTGAATCTTCTAATAAAGAAATAAAGAAAAATAACACAACAATTTGTGGTACAAATACCAATACAGAACCCACACCAGCGATAATTCCATCTGTAATAAGATCTTGAAGAAACGACGTAATATGTAATGTATTCATAACAGATTTAATCCATTCTGATAAAGGACCACTTATAAAAGCGTCTAATTGATCAGATAATGGTGTTCCTATCCATGTAAAGGTTGTTTGAAAAATAAGCCACATAATGCCTAAAAATATAGGTATACCTAGATATCTATTTAATAATAATCGATCCACTTTTGAAGTAAAGAATTGTTTATCCTCTTCGGGATATTCTACGATATCTTCCAATAGCTGATTAATGTAATCATTTCGCACAGCTTCAATTCTTTGTCGTGTTGATTGTTCTGTCGCGTTACTCAACCCTCGCTTAATGGGCTCTAACTGTTCTAAAGTCATGGCGTCGAGTTCTTGATAAATTTGAACATTGTCTATTAAATACTGTATGGCTATAAAACGTAAACGTTCAGTTGGATACATATTATCTTGTTTGATAATTGAACAAATTTGTTGAATTGCAGTTTCAATTTCAGTTCCATAATTAATCTTAAATGCACGACGTTGATGTGGTTCTAAATAATTAAGCTCTCCTAAAAGATTATGTGTCCCCTTTGCCTTTCTTGCAACAATTGGAAATACCGGTATTTTTAATTTTCTCATCAATGCCTGATAGTTAATTTTAATACCTCTTTGTGTTGCAACATCTATCATATTTAAACCAATAATCATAGGTTTGTTGAGTTCCATCAACTGTATAGTAAGATTAAGATTTCTTTTAAGCTGACATGCGTCAATAATGTTAATCATTCCTGTGAACGATGTTGACATTAAATAATCTGTGACAACCGTCTCATCTTTAGAAATAGGTGATAAATCATAAATGCCTGGTAAATCAACTAAATCACCTACATTATCTTTCAATTTTCCTACTTTCTTTTCAACGGTTACGCCACTCCAGTTACCTATATATTCATAAGAACCGGTTAACGCATTAAATAATGATGTTTTGCCTACATTAGGGTTTCCAAGAATACAGTAGCTTTGAGTCATTATAACTACTCCTCTAATGTTATGAGTCGCGCATCACGTTGTCGTAAACTTAAATATTGACCATTTACTTCAACAACGCTAGGACCGTTGAGTAAACATTTCTGTTTGATGCTAATTTCACTTCCAATATTTAAGCCTAATGCTCCTAAGCGATACAACATATTTTTATTTGAAATCCCTATATGTTTCACTCTATATTTTTTATTTTTTACCCCATTGTTTACACTAATCATATTGTTCACACTTTCTAATTAATAATCATTATCATTATCATTTAACAACAGAATATGCTTTAAACTACTTTTTTACAATAACCAATTAACAGAATGTGTGTCTTTTTTGTGAACAATACATTATTTTAAACGTTTATTCATATAGTTAGTATTGATGAAAATATTATTTTTAATATATGACTAAACATTCTTCTATCAATTGCAATAATTATTTCCTTTCTAAACTAAAAAGTCGTTGTAAAGTGGTTATAAGTCATCTTCCCTCATTCACGCACATTACAACGACATATTATATATATAAATTAAAACATTTCGGAAACAACTTTTTGTTCTAAGAAATTAAGCAAGTAATCTGGACTTCCTGTTTTAGCATCTGTACCAGACATCTTGAATCCTCCAAATGGATGATAACCCACTACTGCAGCTGTACAGCCTCTATTCAAGTAAAGGTTACCTACATCAAATTCATTCACAGCCTTAATCCAATGTTCACGACGATTAGTAATTACGGCGCCTGTCAAACCATAGTCAGTATCATTTGCTACTTCGATAGCCTCATCAAAATCCTTGACCTTAACAAATCCTACGACTGGTCCAAAAATTTCTTCTTGCATAATACGATCCGCAGATTGTAGTCCGGAGAAAATTGTTGGTTCAACGAAATAACCGGTAGAATCATCTGTTCCGCCGCCAGTCTCTAGTTTGCCTTCTTTTTTACCAATTTCAATATAATTTTTAATTTTATCAAATTGTTTTTGATTAATTACCGGCCCCATAAATGTGTTCTGTTCAGTATTACCTAAAGTTAATTTTTGAGTTAATTGAATTGCTTTTTCCAATATTTCATCATGCACGTCTTGATGGACTATGGCACGAGAACACGCAGAGCATTTTTGACCAGAGAAACCAAAAGCAGATGTAACAATTGCTTCAGCTGCTAAATCAGTATCTACATTATTATCTACAACTATCGCATCTTTGCCACCCATCTCTGCAATAACACGTTTTAAAAACTGTTGTCCTTCTTGCACTACAGCACTACGTTCATAAATACGTGTGCCTGTAGCCCGGGATCCTGTAAATGTGACAAAATGTGTCTCTTTATGGTCGACTAAATAATCTCCAATTTCTTTTGGATCACCAGGAACAAAATTTACAACACCTTGTGGTAAACCTGCTTCTTCTAATATCTCCATTAATTTATAAGCAGTCAAAACTGTATCCTCAGCAGGCTTTAATAATACAGTGTTACCTGCAACAACAGGAGCTAAAGTTGTCCCAGCCATAATTGCAAATGGAAAATTCCATGGTGGAATTGTCACTCCTGTACCAATAGGCTTATAAAAATAACGATTATGTTCACCCTCTCTGTCTAATACTGGTTTACCATCTGCAAGTTCCATCATTGATCTTGCATAATATTCTATAAAATCGATACCCTCAGCCGCATCTCCAACTGCTTCATCCCAAGGCTTGCCAGCTTCATAAACCATAATAGCGGAAATTTCTTCTTTTCGACGACGGATAATTGCTGCTACACGTAACAATAATTCTGCACGGTCCTTATGCGACCACTTCTTCCATGATTGATACGCATGATTTGCTGATTCGAAGGCTTTTTCAACATCATCTTGCGTTGCTTTAGACACTTTCGCAATGAGCTGTGATGTATTCGCAGGATTCACTGAATTAAAAGTATCGGTTTTAGTAAGTTTTTCACCGTTAATCACAAGTGGTATATCTTGTCCTAGTTGCGCTTTTACTTTCCTTAATTCTTCATTAAAACGCTCAACATTTGCCTGTACTGAAAAGTCAATACCAGGTTCATTTTTGAAAGGTACTACCATTATTAATTACCCCCTATGAATTTATCATTTCTACCATCCTTTGTGCATAAAGGTATGACTAGTCATCTTCTTTTATTTTAAAGACTTTTCTTCGCCATAACCTTTGTCTTATTTTACTATGTAAGCTCACATATTTGCAAACGCTTTCATTTTAAAATGAGTGACTTTTCAAACCGTAAAATTTTCGTTTTCTATAAATAAATTTACAGTTTTAAACATTACCTATGTTTAGACATCTCATTTAACTTATACTTTTCATGGAAGATTTTTTTAAAATTAATCGCTACATGGACTTATTCTTATGTTCACTTTCAATACACATAAACATTTATTCGATTATTGTATAGACATCTAATAGAATCAAGTCTATCAAAATGATATTCTTTTCACCCATCTCCTCGTCATATTACATCTATAAAGTCGTTTAATTTCAACTAATCTTCTCTTAAAGATTTAGCACTACTTAGAATGCCAAACATCAGTTCCAAGTAGTGCTATTAATTTTGTTAAGATGTGATAAAATCGCCACCATTGACATGAATGACTTGACCAGTAATATAGGAACTATCTGCATGTGTTGCTAAGAAGACATAAGAAGGTGCAAGTTCTGCTGGTTGTCCACGACGGCCCATCGGCGTTTCGCCACCTTGATGTTCTACTTTCTCTTCATCAAATGTCGCAGGAATTAAAGGTGAATAGATTGGGCCGGGCGCAACGGCGTTAACCCGAATTCCCTTTTCCATTAAAGTAGTAGCAAGAGAACGAGTAAACGATACTATGGCACCTTTTGTAGCTGAATAATCAATGAGATGTCCCGATCCTCTATATGCTGTAACACTTGTAGTGTTAATAATTGTATCTCCTTCAGATAGGTAAGGTACTGCTGCCTGGGATAAAAACATCATGCCAAAAATATTCGTCATAAAACTTTCTTTCACTTGTTGTGGAGTGATATCTTCAAAATGATCGCGTGGAAATTGTACGCCACCATTATTTACTAATATATTTGAACCACCGAAGTCATTTATGACGTCTTTGATTAACTTTTGAGATTGCTTTTCATCTTTTAAGTCATGGGCATAAGCTTTAGCTTTTACACCAATTTCTTGAAGTCGATTAACTATGTCTTCGGCATCTTGATGTTCGTCATAATAACCAATAGCAACATTTGCCCCTTCTTTAGCATATAGTATTGCTACCGCACGTCCAATACCTGAATCTCCACCTGTTATTAGAGCAACTTTATTCTCTAACTTTCCTGCTGCTTTATATTCTTCTAATTCTGCAATGGGTTTAGGTTCCATATCCGCTTCAATACCTGGTTGTCTATTTTGAGTATATCCTTTGATTTTGTTGTGAAATTTTAATAAATCCACTTCTCATCACCTCAATTTATGTTTTACATTTAAATTCCCATAAGGTTTTATCATCAAACACGTACAGCAATTATATTAGAAAATCTAATATGCTATTGCTTAATCAAACTAAGGAATGAGTCAATATCCATTCTATAGACGCATGTTTATCATCATAAAAAAATGTACACTCATATATAATTCAATAAAGGAGTTGTATCCTATGAGAAAAATACTTAAGGGAATTATATTATCATTAATAATCATCGGCTTAATCAAAACGTTCAATGAATACGATGTTATACATTGTGCAAATCATTATTTCGAACAAATCAAAAGTGGAAAAATGATTGAAGATATCAAAATTGACCATTTCAATAATTATCATAATATTAATTTTGAAAACCTAAATCCTTCTGACTTTTTCTAACACTTATGCAATACTAATTGAGAAAAAGATAAAAACATGATGTTATGCATTGTTTCCTATTAATAAATTAAACGATGTATTTTGTTATTTTTATCCATTAATTATTTATACCTATATAGATTTATTGATTAATTTTTCTTAAAGGTAACACATAATACTATCCCATAATATATAAGAGCTAAGCAGTTGACTTGTATACCTATAGGGGGTATATTAGATGTGAAATGGAGGCATTTAGATGGCGAATACAACGTTGACTTTGGATATTATTGGTATGACATGTGCTGCGTGCTCAAATCGCATTGAAAAGAAATTGAATCGTATGAATCATGTTCAAGCTAAAGTGAATCTGACTACTGAGAAAGCAACTATCGACTATGAGTCTGACGATTATCATCTCGAAGATTTTGTAGAGCAAATTCAAAGTCTCGGCTATGATGTTGCTGTTGAGCAAGTAGAATTAAATATAAATGGTATGACATGTGCTGCATGTTCTAATCGTATAGAAAAGGTTCTGAATCAAACGCAAGGTGTACAACAGGCAACAGTAAATTTAACTACTGAACAAGCACACATCAAATATTACCCTAGCGCTACGAACACGGAAGCATTAATTAAACGTATTCAAAATATTGGATACGATGCTGAAACTAAAACTTCATCAAAAGCGCAATCAAATCGTAAAAAACAAGAGTTAAAACATAAACGCAATAAATTAATCATTTCAGCTATTTTATCGTTGCCACTATTACTAGTAATGGTGGTGCATATCTCACCTATTTCCATTCCATCCATTTTGGTCAACCCTTGGGTACAATTAATTCTTTCGACACCTGTCCAATTTATTATTGGTTGGCAATTTTACGTTGGCGCGTATAAAAATTTGCGAAATGGTTCAGCTAACATGGATGTATTGGTTGCTGTTGGTACCAGTGCCGCATATTTTTATAGCATTTACGAAATGATAATGTGGCTCACACATCAAACACATCACCCACATTTGTATTTTGAAACAAGTGCTATTTTAATTACGTTAATTCTTCTTGGTAAATATTTAGAAGCACGTGCCAAATCACAGACTACCAATGCATTAAGCGAATTGTTAAATTTACAAGCAAAAGAAGCACGTGTAATTAAAGAAAATAAAGAAATTATGCTTCCACTTGATAAAGTTAAAGTCGGTGATATTTTACTAATTAAACCCGGCGAAAAGATACCTGTAGATGGCAAAGTCACTAAAGGAGATACTTCCATTGACGAATCCATGCTAACTGGTGAGTCTATACCTGTTGAAAAAAGTAGTGGCGATTCAGTGATTGGATCTACCATGAATAAAAATGGTTCAATCATGATTGAAGCAACTCAAGTAGGTGGTGATACTGCATTATCACATATAATTAAAGTGGTTGAGGATGCTCAAAGCTCTAAAGCACCGATTCAACGCTTAGCTGATATTATTTCTGGATATTTTGTTCCGATTGTGGTTAGCATTGCGGTTATTACTTTTATCATATGGATTATATTCGTTCACCCTGGACAATTTGAACCTGCACTTGTTTCAGCAATATCTGTTTTAGTTATTGCTTGTCCCTGTGCACTTGGTTTAGCAACACCTACATCTATTATGGTGGGTACGGGACGCGCTGCAGAAAATGGCATATTATTCAAAGGAGGCCAATTTGTAGAACGCACACATTATGTTGATACAATCGTGCTAGATAAAACAGGTACAATTACTAATGGGCAACCTGTAGTAACTGATTATGTTGGTGACAATGATACATTACAACTTTTAGCAAGTGCTGAAAATGCTTCAGAACACCCTCTTGCTGATGCCATTGTTACTTATGCTAAAAATAAAGGCCTTAATTTACTTGATAATGACACTTTTAAATCAGTTCCCGGACATGGCATTAAAGCTACGATTCATCAACAACAAATCCTTGTAGGCAATCGAAAATTAATGAATGATTACAATATATCTATTAGTAATAAATTAAATGATCAATTAAATCACTATGAATATTTAGGTCAAACGGCAATGATGATTGCCGTGGATCATCAAATTAATGGAATCATTGCTGTTGCTGATACAGTAAAAAATGATGCTAAACAAGCGATAAAAGAGCTTAGAAATATGAATATCGATGTGGTTATGCTGACTGGCGATAACAATCGAACAGCTCAAACCATCGCAAAACAAGTTGGCATTGAACATGTCATTGCAGAAGTGTTGCCCGAAGAAAAGGCACATCAAATCTCTTTATTACAAGACAAAGGTAAACAGGTTGCCATGGTCGGCGATGGAATTAATGATGCACCTGCACTTGTAAAAGCCGATATTGGAATGGCTATTGGCACTGGAGCTGAGGTAGCGATTGAAGCTGCAGATATTACGATTCTTGGTGGTGACTTGCTATTAGTTCCAAAAGCTATCAAAGCAAGTAAAGCTACGATTAAAAATATTCGACAAAATTTATTTTGGGCATTTGGATATAACGTAGCTGGCATCCCAATAGCTGCATGTGGTTTATTAGCACCTTGGATTGCTGGTGCTGCTATGGCATTAAGTTCTGTTAGCGTAGTTACGAATGCATTAAGACTGAAAAAAATGAAACTATAGCATATATATAATGATGATAAATATCTTACAAAATGATTTACTTTCTAAATAATTTATACAGAAAGCTTTAAAAATTTACATTTGAGCTTTATGATAGTATGTAATATGTGGAGTAAAAAGGAGTGATAATGATGACACAAAAAATCATAAAAGTTGAAGGTATGAGTTGCGAACATTGTAGAAACGCCGTAGAATCGGCACTAGCTAAACTAAATGGCGTATCAAGTGCTGAAGTAAATTTAGATGAAAATCATGTACGCGTTGAGTATAATGATTCAAAAGTTACATTTGACAATATGAAAGAAGCAATTGAAGAACAAGGTTATGATGTTAAATAATCTCTAATGTAAAAAAGCATAAAGGGAATGCTTCTCGCTCCCTTTATGCTTTTTAATTTACTCTTAACTGCGTCGTGCCAGTATTTAATACTTCCATTGTTGCATCTAAAGCATCAAAAATAAGATGTTGGATTGCCGCTTCAGTATAAAATGCTATGTGCGGTGTAACAATAATATCTTCTCTAGTAATTAATTCCTCTAAAAGTGGGTCATTCAAACCGTCTTCACTTCTATCTGTCGTATATACGCCAACCTCATATTCATAAGTATCAAGTGCCGCACCTTTAATTTGACCTTGATCTATTGCAGATAACAAAGCCTTGGTATCTACTAAGGATCCTCTAGCACAATTTACAAACACAGCACCCTTTTTAAACATTTGAAACATATTTTCATTAAACAGGTAGTTGTTATACTGTGTTGACGGCATATGTATTGTGACGATATCTGCATCTTGAATAGCCTCATTTATACTTTGTTTATAGGTAACGTAAGGTTTCACATGTTCACTTGGAAATGGATCATACGCTACAACGTCACATAGATATCCTTCTGAGAATATTTGTGCAACAATGCCACCAATATGTCCCGTGCCAATAACCGCTACCTTTAAATCTTTGATAGATTGAGATAAAATTGATGCCTCCCATCTAAAATCATGCAATCTCATTTTTCTTTGAACATGATTAAAGTGACGTACAATATTGATGGCTTGAGTCACGGTAAATTCAGCAATGCTTCGAGGTGAATAGGAAGGCACATTAGATATAATAAGACCATATTTAGATGCTAACTCTAAATCATAACCATCAAATCCAGCACTTCGTTGAGCAATCTGCCGAATTCCAAGTTGATTTAATTTATTATAAATTGTTTCTGATAATGGTAATGTTTGAGACAGTGATAGTCCATCAAATCCTTCAATAGATTGGACATTGTCTTCAGTTAACTGTTCTTTCGACATCTCCACCTCCACTTCATGTTGTTGTGACCACATTTCAATGTAAGGTTCATCTTCTTGTCTGACACCCATTAATTTAATTTTAGTCATTTTATAACTCCTTTATCTTTCATACAAATACCGTAACTGTGCTAAGCGATTCGCCGCTTCTTCTAATTGTTTATCATCGAGCGCCAATGAAACCCTCACATATTGATTACCATTTTCACCAAATGGTTTACCAGGTGCAACTAAAATTGACTTTTCTTTTAATAACAACTGTTCGAATGCTTCACTATCATAACCCGGAGGTGTATGTAACCAAATGTAAATACCTCCCTTAGAGTGAACAAACGGTAAATGTGCACGTTGTAGTTGTGATTCAAAATTATCACGTCTACGTCTAAATATTTCATTTTGCTTTTCTAAAAATTCATCATAATGATTGAGTGCGTATGTAGCAGCATCTTGAAGTGCTCCAAACATACCTGCATTTGTATGAGTTTGATACTTCTTTAACGCTTGAATCATTTTTTTATTACCAACAGCAAAACCAACACGAAAGCCTGACATATTATATCCTTTAGATAAAGAGAATATCTCGATAGCAACATCTTTTGCATTTTTAGAAGCTAATATGCTTGGATTTTTGGCGTCAAATCCAAAAGCACTATATGCAAAGTCATGAACTATCTTTGTTTGAGTACCTTTAAAGCGATGAACCACTTCATCAAAAACTTCTTGTGTGGCTGTCGAACCGGTAGGATTATTAGGATATGTTAAATAAATTAGCTTAGTCTTCTCAAGAACTTTAGCATTTATAGTATTCCAATTCGGCAAATAATTTGGTGGCGACAATTTTAAAGGGAGTGGCTTAGCATCAGCTAACATGACCCCCGCTAAATAATCTGTATATCCCGGATCTGGTAAAAGTACGATTTCACCAGGATTAACAACACAAGTAGGTAATGCAACAAGACCATTTTTAGTCCCATATAAAATACAAACTTCATTTTCTTTGTCTAATTCAACATCGTAATGTCTTTGATAGAAGTTAACAATCGCTTGTTTAAAGGCATCTTTGCCGTGGAATGGACCATACTTTTGATTTTCTGGAATACATAGCGCCTCTGAAAAATGATTGATAATACCTTTTGGCGTTTCTCCATCTGGAATTCCAACTGCCATATTTATAAGTGGTAAAGGACCATGTTCAACTTTTTGGCCCATTGTTTTGCCAAAGTAACTATCAGGAATTGAAGCTAGCCTTTCTGACATTTCCATGCTATGCCTCCTCATTAAAATAATCTAATTAGTAAGTACTTTATATTATAACAATAGTTAGAATTTTCTGAAATAAAAAAGAGTTATATCTCGTAAACTACTGAAGCATCCTGAAAAAGCACTAGTGAACCATATCAAAAAATGATTGGTTGTCCAAACAGCTTAATTTTGCGTTCCATTTTTTGGAAATTCCGTCATTCGGTACACAGCAATGTTAAAACTTTGTGATATTAAACTTATTAGAAATTAAAAAAGCATTAAACAACATCATACAATGTTAGTTTAATGCTTTAAATATCAGTATATGATTAATCATATATA